>NZ_JALQDQ010000016.1:0-225989 GCF_023631105.1 Caballeronia sp. AZ10_KS36
CCCCCCCCCCCCCCCCCCCCCCCCCCCCCCCCCCCCCCCCCCCCCCCCCCCCCCCCCCCCCCCCCCCCCCCCGCCCCGCCCCCCCCCCCCCCCCCCCCCCCCCCCAACGATCCATCCGTACCGCTTGCCGCGTCCGAGACCGCGCTCGACTTCGACGACGATCTCGACGCGCCGCGCGCGCCCCTGCGCTTCGGGCGGCTCGCGCTCTGGATGGCGTCGGCCAGCGCGCTCGGCATCGGCGTGCTCGGCACGGTCGCCTACAGCATGTGGTTCAACCACGACCAGCGCGTCTACACCGAAGCGATGGCGAGCGCGCGCCGCACGCTCGGCATCGACCAGCCGGTGATCGCCGCGGGGCCGCCTGCGCAAACGCTGTCGTCGGGTGTCGTGCAGCCGCCGCCCACCGCGAGCCTCGTCGCGGCGCACTCGGACACCACCGCGCTCGCCGACAACCCGCCCGCCGACACCTCCGACACCACGAGCCTCGGCCCCGTCGCGGTCGCGCCGGTGGCCACAGCCGCGACCGTCGCTGGTGCATCGCAGGATGCGGCGTCGCCAACGCGAACGGCGGCCGGGCCCGCGTCGCAGACGGTCGCGGCGAATCGCCCGAATCGCGGCGCAAGCGGCCAGCCGGTGCGCACGGCGCAAGCGAAAGAGGCTGCCCGGCATCGGGCGTCGCGTGCCAGGGCCGAGCCCGGACTCTTTGCCCGCGTGGGCGCGTTCTTTCATCGAGTGAGCTATCGACGCAATGCCACATCCGGCCAGCGAGAGGAATATTCCCGTCCGTGAGCACGGCGCGACGCATGCGCTCGCGGCGCGCGCCGCACGCGCGCTCGACGAGGCCCGCAAGCAGGCCGGGCGGCTGCGCATGCCCGGCCCCGCGCCGATGGCCGCCGCCGCGTTGCTGTGTCTTCTCGTCGGCCTGCTCTTTCTCGCGTATCAGGTGCGCGGGATTTTTTCCGCGCAGCTTCAGCAGGAATACGTCGGGCTGGTGCTTCAGGCCGTCGACCGCGCGGACGCGGCGCGCGCTTCCGCGATCGCGCTGAAGGACGCATCCGCCACCGACCCGCAACATCGCGCCGCATACCGCGAGGCCCGCATCGAGTGGGCCGCGCGGCTCACGAGCCTGCACGCGCTCATCACGTCGAGTCCGACGCCCGCGCCGGCGTTGCCGCCATCCGCGCTATCGGCGGCAGCGGACTTCAACCAGGCGAGCGCCGCGCTCGATTCCGCCGACGCCTACTGGCGCGATCAACGCGATCGCGCGAGCAGCGACGTGCGGGGGCGCATCGTGAGCGCGTCGCACACGTTGATTGCGTTGTCGGCGGTCGTGTTCGGCGTGCTCATCACGGCGCTCGGCATGTATGCAAAACGCAATCGGCAGCTCGTCGGCATCTCCAGCGAATTCGAGCACGCGTCGCTGCACGACGCGATGACCGACCTGCCCAATCGCCGCAAGCTCTTCGCTGCGCTGGAGGAATCGGCGGAAGCGCTCGCCGACGGCTCGCAAGCCAAGCGCATCGCCGTGCTGTATATCGACCTCGACGGCTTCAAGCGCGTCAACGACACGCACGGGCACCGCATCGGCGATGAATTCCTGATTGCGGTGTCGCGTCGTTTTCGGCAGACCGTGCGCAACAGCGATATCGTCGCGCGCATCGGCGGCGACGAATTCGCGGTGTTGGTCAGGGAGTTTTCTAGCGATCTGGAACTGGCGGCCATTGCGCAGCGCATCATCCATTGCGTCGCGGAAACGGACACGCGCATGGGCTTGTCGCTCGTGCGCGCGAGCATCGGCATTGCGAGCTTTCCGGATCGCGTGACCGATTACTGGCGGCTCGTCGCCGCCGCCGACGAAACCATGTACGCCGTCAAGCGCAACGGCAAGAACGGCTACGCGTTCGCGTCGGCGGCCTCATAACTGCGCTCTTCTGCGCGATCGCGCGTCAGGCAGCCGCGCGCAGGTCTTCTTCGCCGCCGAGCGCTTCGGTCAGCGCCGCAAAAAGGCGCGCGAGTTCGCCGGTCATCAGCAGGAAATCCGATTCGAAGCGTTCGTCGTCGTTCGAGGCGGTGGGATCGGCTGCTTCCTTGATGACGTCGAGCGGGCTCACGCGCTTGAGCGTGAGCGACGGCGTGAGCACGAACGACACGCGGTCGTCCCAGGTCATTGCAAGACGCATGCATTGCTTGCCCGCTTCGATATGGCGGCGCATGTCCTCCGCTTCCAGCGCGTGACCGACATAGCGCACGGTCGCGTTGCCCTCGCCCGCCGAACGCAGTTCCGTATCGCGATCGAGCGTGAAGCCCGCGGGCGCGTCGCCCGTCAGCAGCCATTCGGTCATCGCCGACACGGCCGAGCGCGCGACCCGCACGCTCGCGAGCGGCAAGTCCGTGACCGACTTCACCAGCAAGCCGATGATGTCGTCGGCGAGCGTGGCCGATGCCGCGTCGATGGCGAGCCAGCCATGCACCGGATCGATCCACACGCGCGTATCGCGGCGAATGCTGAACGCGCGCGGCAGCAGTTCATCGGTCACCTGCTCCTTGAGTTCGCGCATCTGCTTGCGGCCCGGCTTGAAGCCCTGTTGCTCCTCCAGTTCCAGCGCGCGTTCCTTCGTGAACTGCGTGACCACGGATGCGGGCAGGAGCTTTTTCTCCGCGCGGTACGTGAGCAGCATCTGGCGATTCACGGTGTAGACGAGCGCATCGTCGCCGCGCGGCGAGACCCAGCCGCGCCGCTCGTTTTCGATGCTCGATGCATCGCTGAACGCAAGCGGCGCGAGCCACTGCTGCATCTGATCGGGCGTGACGGTCCAGTGAACGGGAAGACGGTGAAGCTGAAGATTCTTGAACCACATGGCGGCGCTTTCGATGTTGTTCGGAAAAGCGGGCCATTCTATACGACGCATGCGGCGTGGCGCGAGCCGTCGGCTTCATGCGATTCGATGCAGCGCATCCATCGGCAGAAACGGGACTACACTGAGGGCGCCCGGTCGCACGCGTGCATCGGGCGAGGAGGCTGGAATGATCGATCTAGACGCGAGCCGCACGTTCCGCGGGCTACCGCTCACGCCCGAGCAGGACGCCGAAGTCAGGCACTACATCAAGAAGAAAAAGCAGCGCGGCGAGCCGTGGAAGACGCCCGAATTGCGCGCGATGCTGCGCGACATGCTGGAGCCGCCCGACGAAGAAAGCGCGATGAATGAAGTCGCGGACGATGACGCGCGCTCGGTGGCGGAACGGGCTTCGGCTTTCATCGACGATGTCATGGACCCGATCGAAAGCAGCGAGGAATGGCACGCGGCAATGGAAGCCGAAGCGATGAAAGGCCCGCGGCGTTGATAGAACCAGCGCCGGGCGGCGGCCGGCGCCGTTTGCGTCCGCACGCTCGTTCAGTGCCTGCGATGCGTCCAGTCTCGCGGCGGATGCGTGTCCAGCCAGCGCGATTTCGGCGGATGAATGTTCGGATGCTTGTGATGCATGACGAGAATCACGATGGCGCATAGCACCACGACGACTCCCACCATCAAGCTGATCATCGGCTCGGTCATCGCAACCTCCTTCGGGCTCGAGGGGCAACGCTTTCATTGTAGGTGCTTGCGCCGCCGCAGAACACGCGAATCTCACGCGCCGATGCACACCGCGCCCGCCGCGATCACGCAACAGGCCAGCAGGCGCTGCGCCGTCAATTGCTCGCCGAGGAAGATGCGCCCGATCAGCGCCGCGAACACGACGCTCGTTTCGCGCAGAGCGGAGACCGCGCCCATCGCGCCGAACTGCATCGCCCAGATGACGATGCCGTACGCGGCCACCGATACGAGCCCACCCGCCACGTTTTGCGCGACGATGGCGGCGGGCGCGCGCAACGCATGCCGCCCTCGCAGCGCGATGAAAAGCGGCAGCATCAGCAAATAGAACGCGAACATCCACGCCGTGTAGGAGAGCGCGTGGCCCGAAGCGCGCACGCCGATGCCGTCGATCACGGTGTAGACGGCAATGGTCGCGCCGGTGACGAACGCGGCCAACGCGCCCTTTCCCGACACATTGCCGCGCTGCAACGCCAGCCACACGATGCCCGCCGATACCAGCACGATGCCCGCCACGGGGAGCGCGCCCGGATGCTCGCGCGCGAAGAACGCCGCGCCGAGTGCGACGAGCATCGGTGAAGAACCGCGTGCGATGGGATACGTCGCGCCGAGGTCGCCGCCCTGATAGGCACGCACGAGCGCCATGTTATAGCCGATATGCACGAGCCCCGACGCCACGATGCACGGCCACGCGCCGCTCGCGGGCAACGGCAGGAACGGAATCGCCACGACGGACACGATGCCGATGCAGACGCTCATCCACGTCATGGAGAGGAAGCGGTCCGCGTTGCCGTGCAGCATCGCGTTCCAGGTCGCGTGTAACAGTGCGGCGAAGAGCACGCAGCCGCCTACGTAGCTGAACATCCGTCGAACCGTCCTCTTTGAGAAGTGCCCAGTCTAAGGCAGACGGGATCGCGGCGCGACAGCTTTGTATTGCGCAATCCCTTATATGCGAGCCGCCGCACGCGCTCAAACCATGTCCTATAGTGCAGATGACCGCATGAGGGAGACACGACATGGCGACATGGAAACCCGACCCGAGCTTCTACCCTTCCCCGCGTCTTGCCGCGAAGGCGCCCCGCGAAACGCTCGCTTACGTCGCGACGTTCGATCCCGAGCGCAAGAGTCCGGACAAGCTCTCCGTCGTCGATGTGGACCCGGATTCATCGAGCTATGCGCAAATCGTCGGCGAACTGGCGATGCCCGACGCGGGCGACGAACTGCATCACTTCGGCTGGAACGCATGCTCCTCGTGTCTGTGCCCGAACGCGCCGCATCCGCATATGGAGCGGCGCTATCTCGTCGTGCCGGGACTGCGTTCGTCGCGGATTCATATCGTCGATACGAAGCCCGACCCGAAGAATCCGGTCATCGTGAAGACGATCGAGCCTGAAGAACTTGCCGAGAAAACGGGCTATACGCGTCCGCACACGGTTCATTGCGGACCGGGCGGCATCTATGTCACCGCGCTCGGCAACGCCGGAGGCAAGGCGCCGGGCGGCGTGCTCATGCTCGATCAACAGAGCTTCGATCCGCTGGGCCGCTGGGAAGTGGATCGCGGACCGCAGCAACTGGCCTACGACGGCTGGTGGCATCTCGGCTACGACACGATGGTCACGAGCGAATGGGGCACGCCCGACACCTTCGAAGAGGGCCTCGTGCCCGAACTGCTGCTCGGCGCGAAATACGGGCGCAAGCTGCATTTCTGGGACTTCACGAAGCGCAAGCATGTTCAGGAGATCGACTTCGGCGACGAGTATCAACTCGTCTTCGAACTGCGGCCCGCCCACGATCCGACCAAGGCGTATGGCTTCGTCAATTGCGTCATCAGCCTGAAGGACCTGTCTTCGTCGATCTGGACGTGGTATCGCGACAAGGACAAATGGGCCGTGAAGAAAGTGATCGATATTCCGGCCGAGCCCGCCGATGCGTCGGTGCTGCCCCCGCTCTTGCAGGGCTTCGGCGCGGTGCCGCCGCTCGTGTCCGACATCGATCTATCGATGGATGACCGCTTTCTCTACGTGTCATGCTGGGGCACGGGCGACATGCTGCAATACGACGTGTCCGACCCCTTCGCGCCGAAACTCACAGGCAAGGTCCGCATCGGCGGCGTGGTCGCGCGCGCGACGCATGCGGGCGCGAAGAACGGTTCGCTCAACGGCGGCCCGCAGATGGTCGAAGTCAGCCGCGACGGACGACGCGTGTACTTCACCAACTCGCTCTACGGCGCGGTCGATGCGCAGTTCTACCCCGAAGGCATCGACGGATGGATGGTCAAGCTCGACGCGGGTCCGGACGGCGGCCTCGCCATCGACGAGAAGTTTTTCATCGACTGGCCCAAGGGACATCGCCCGCATCAGATCCGGTTGCAAGGCGGCGATTGTTCTTCGGACTCCTATTGTTATCCGTGAGTTGTCTTTGATGCTTGCGCGAGACGCCATCTCATGAATGCCGCTCCGCCCTCGCTCTGGCTCACGGCGGCGGGCCTCGGCGCGTTTCATGGCGTGAATCCCGCGATGGGCTGGCTCTTCGCGCTCGCACTCGGTCTCTATGCGCATAGCAGGCGCGTGGTGCTGGTGTCGCTCGTGCCGATTGCGCTCGGGCATGCGGTATCGGTGGCGCTGGTGCTCGCGGGCGTGCTGACGCTCGGCTCGGTGGTCGGCCATCAGACGCTTGCGCGCGGCTCGGGCGTGTGTCTGATCGGCTGGGGCGTGTGGCGTGCGTGGCGCGGGCATCGCGGACGGCCGACAGTGGGCATGCGGACCGGTCTCGCGGGTCTCGCGCTATGGTCGTTCGTCATGTCCAGCGCGCACGGCGCGGGTCTCATGCTCGTGCCCGCCCTGCTGCCGTTCTGCGGAGGCGCGCGTGCAGCGGGCGCGGTGGGCGCATCGTCGGCAGCCGCGTTCGAGGCCGGCGCGCTCGCGCTGTCCGTGCATACCGTGGCGATGCTCGCTGTGATCGCGGTCATCGCGCTGGCCGCCATGTCGCTGCACGAGCGTACCGGCCTTGCTTTCCTGCGCACGGGCTGGGTCAACGTCGACTGGCTCTGGAGTGTGGCCCTGATCGCATGCGGCATCTGGCTCTGGGTGTAGCGTGGATGCCGCTTTTCGTTGCCCGCGGCGATGGCGGGCGGCGGCAGAAGTTCGGCGTCTAACGCCTACCGCCGCCGATTGCACGAGTCCGCGCGTCCCGGCAATATCGCCGAAAACGACGAAAAAAACGCTTGCTGCGCCGAGATACGGACCCGGCCGGTCCGATAAGAGTGATAACAACGGGGACTCTGTCATGCGCGAAATCTCGTACGAAGAACAAACCGTCAACTCCATCAATCCGCTCGCGCGCTTCGCGCATCGCACGCGCATGACCATGGCGACCGAGCTCGTCACCGGTCTATGCCCCGCACGAGGAACCGTGCTGGACTTCGGCGCGGGACCGGGCCTTTTTCTGCATACGCTCGGCGAGTCGCGGCGGGACATCACGTTGATCGGCCATGACAAGTTCATGGCACCCGCCTTCGCCGAAGTGAAGTATGCGGAGTCGCTGGACACCGTTGCATCGCATAGCGTGGACGTGTTGGCGGCCTTCGAGGTCTGCGAGCATCTCTATCCGCGCGAATTGGACGCGCTGCTCGATGACGCCGCGCGCATTCTGAAGCCGGACGGCGCGCTCGTCATTTCAGTGCCGATCATGTATGGCCTCGCGATTGCGGCGAAGGTGTCGAACTGGATGATTCGCAGCCGCACGCTGAAGTCGGAATACACGCCCGCGGAACTGCTGAAGTCAATTTTCGGCATGCGCGTGATCCGGCCGGCGAACCCGCGCACGACGCACAAGGGCTTCGACTTTCGCGAACTTCGCGCGCTTGTGAGCGAGCGCTTCGTTGTCGATGCCGTGCATACCAGTCCGGTGCCGCACGCGCCTTGGTGGGTTAGTTCGCAGTACTTTATGGTTTGCCGGGGGCGTGGGCGGGGTTGAGACTTGCTTGTCGCGGTAGGTTCGCGGCCGAGCGGGCTTTCGAAAAGGGTGTGCGCCTGTGGAAGGCAGTCGCGCAGATCGGGCGCAGTACTGCTGAGTGCGATGTCACGGGTTTCGGAGGTCAGGTCTGCGAGGAACGCGCGTCGACGAGCTTTTTTCTGCCCGCGTGTGCGTTGCTGCTGACGGCTCCCTTCAGAAAGCGACGCGTGCAGGCACGGGTCGCTGGTCGGGGAACGGCGGCGTCACACGCGCGAGGACAGGCGGCGGCATTCTGCATGCAACACGCCGCATACGAAATGCGGGCGCGCGGGCGAGGTTAAGGTCTGCGGGCAACGCGCGTCGCGGAGTTGCGCTCGCGTCCGCTTCCAGACAGCCGCCCCTTCCGGAAAACAACGCTTCGACCCGCGCGTCGCTGCGGCTGAACGGGAGCGTATGCCTATGCGGACAGGTTGCGCCCTGCATTCTGCACGCAACACGCCGCATGCAGAATGCAGGGCGCGCGGGCCAGGTTAAGGTATGCGGGCAACGCGCGTCGCTGCGGCTCAACGCGAGCGTCAGCGTATGCGTATGCGTATGCGGACAGGCTGCCGCCGGCATTCTGCATGCGAGACGCTGCATGATAGATGCCGAGTGCGCGCGGCGAGGTTTAAGTGAGCGGGCAACCCGCGTCGCGGAGCTTTCCCGGCCGCGTCCGCTTCAAGATTAGCGGCGCCTTTCGGGAAGCAACGCTTCGACTCGCGCGTCGCTGCGGCTGAACGCGAGCGTCAGCCTAGGCATATGCGGACAGATTGCGGCCGGCATTCTGCATGCATCACGGCGCATGCAAAATGCCGGGCATCAGTTCGCCGGAATCGTCACGACCGGCGCCTTCGCCGTATCCGTCACCTCGCCGAGCGCCATCAGGTTCTGCACCACGGTGAATGCGTACTTCGAATCGAAGTCGGCGCGGTCGATCCAGTAGTTCGACTTGTCGTAAAGCACGCTGACGTAGGCGTCGGGCGGCGCTTTCTCGCCGACTTTCACGACGATCGTCGGACGCGTTTCTCCGCCGATCAGCCCGATCGTCGGCTTCGTCGCCCCGCTGCCGACCTGCGAATCCGGCACCGGGATTTGCGCGCCGAGATCCGTCAGGATGCCGAGCACCGAGCGCGTGACCATCGGAATGCGATCGTGATCCGCCGACTGTCCGTACACGATCTCGTAGGTCTTCATTTTGGGTGAGAGGTGCAGAAGCCTGCGCACGAGCGCGAGGTCGTCGACGGTCTGCTTGTTCGCGCCGCTGCGCGTCGCGCCTAGCGTCATGAAGATGCGCGGCTGATGATCCTGATCGCGCGTTTCCACATTCAGCTCGCCGGCAAGTTGCAGACGGCGCAGCGCCTGAATCAACAGGAAGAAGTCCGGCGCGCCCGACGCGTTGGGGCCGCCGAGCGCGTTGCCGTTCTGCAGGCCCGCGATGGATTGGGCGGTGATGCGCAGCAACAAGTCGACCGGGATGCCGCTTTCCGCGAGCGGCAGCACGAGCGTCGGTGACAGCGGGCGAATATACGCGCTGGCGTACGCGTCGCCGGTGGTCGGAGTGAAGGTGAACGTCGGGTGGTTCGAATACGAGACGCTGCCCGAGGCTTGCGCGTAGTTCGGCTGTGCGCCGGAACCTGCATTCAAAATTGCGCCGCCCGTTGCATCGAAGGTGTATGCGGCGATGATGCTGCTCACCGTGAGAAACGATGGCGCATCGGCGAAACGCAATCCGACGATGGCGGCTAGGATCTCGCGCTTTTGCGCGTCGCCGAGGGCGCGGGCGTAGTCGACCTGGTCGGCCTTCAGCCGCGTGGGGCCGATGCCCGAGCAGCCCGCCGCGAGGAATGTCGCGCTGAGCAGTGCGATGGATAGGGCTTTCGTTGATTTGCTGGTCGGTGTCGTCCGGTTCATATGGCCTTGAGTGAGGTCAGCGAGAAGGATCGTCGGCGCGGTGGCCGCGGAGCCTCGGGGCCGGCAGCAATTCTCATACCATTTTCAGTCTCGGACGCTCAGGCACGAGCCTTCCGCCCGTTGCATCGGGCGAAGCAACGGGACTAACTAACCACGCAACTACGTTCAGGAAGCGTCTTTTGGTGCGTCGCGGCGCTCGGGCGGCGTCGGCTTTTCACGCCCATCCGATATGTGCCGACTCGCCTGCGCATGATGAGCGACGAGTGCATCGAGACGATCCTGCGCGAAACGCGGGCCATCGTCGCGTGCATGCGCCGCCCCGCTCGCGAGCATGGCGCCCGTGATGAGGGCGACAGCTGTCAGGCGTTTGGTATTCATCATTCACCTCCGCAGGAAGACGGGATGCGTGCGTCGATGCTCGATCGCGAGCCTCTCCCGTATCCGCCAAAATACAGCGTCGCCGCGCCGTCTGCATGTTGCATGCAAAGGCGGCCTTGCGGGCGGCGCGGGCATCTCCTATCCCTTAGCTGAAAGGCTACGTTCAGGAGACGCTCGCCATGAGACTCGCCATTTTCTTCGACGGCACCTGGAACGAGCCGAACGACCGCACCAACGCCTACCTGCTCTACAAGCTCGCGCCCGAGACCGACAATCAGGAGACGCTGTACGTGCCGGGCGTCGGGACACAGGGCAACGGGCTCTTCGCGCTGGCGAACAAGTTTCTCGGCGGCGCGTTCGGCGACGGCCTCTCCACGAACATCAAGAGCGGCTACGCGTGGCTCTGCCAGCGATACAGACCCGATGCATCGATCTATATCTTCGGCTTCTCGCGCGGCGCCTACTCAGCACGCAGCCTGGCCGGCCTCATCCGCAAATGCGGTCTGTCGAACGACTGGAGCGATGCGTCCATCGATCAGGCGTACGGCATTTATCGCGACCAGGGCGTCGGGCCATCCGACGACTCCGTGCGGGCGTACCGCAAGCAGTTCGCGCGCGAAGTGGACGTCGCGTTCATCGGCGTGTGGGATACCGTCGGTGAACTCGGCATTCCTATCGGCGGCCTGCCGGTGCCGGGCTTTTCCAGCTATTACAACTTCCACGACACCACGCTCGCCAACACCACCCGCGCGGCTTACCACGCGATAGCGGCAAACGAATTCCGCTCGCTCTACAAGCCTACGCTCTGGACGAAGGGAACCGAAGACCGCGGGACGCTGCCGCTCGAGCAGCGATGGTTTGCGGGCGCGCACGCGAACGTGGGCGGCGGCTATCTGAGCCCGCCGCGTGATCCCGCCGATCTGCTGCCGCTGATTCCGGCGGAATGGCTGCGGCAAAAGGGGCAATTGCACGGACTTCAGTTCGACAAGCCGATCGAGATTCCGAAAGAGGCTTACTCGTGCGAACCGATCGACTCGTATACAGAATTCACGAAGATGAATCCGTTGCTCGAAGACGTGTGCAAGAAAGAGCCGCGCGTCGCCGGAGCCGCGCTCAACGAGACGGTGGACATCAGCCTTGCGAACAGGCTCGGCGCGTCCAGCTTTTTGGATGCATTCCCTTCTCTGCGTGACCAGTTGCGCTCACTCCCGGTCGGAACGTGAGGGCATTCTGCATGCAAGATTCACACAGAAGAATCTGCCGCTGAATGACATCTGCTAGAAGGAGCGCGTCGCCGGACACGCTCAAGAGCCGGTCGACCTTGGCTTTGTGAACCAACGCCGACCATCCAGTATTTTTGAATGCGTTTTCCGCGCACGGGTCGCAACAACGAGCGCTCTGTCAGAAGAGATGCGGCGGCGTTCGATCCACCATATCCCGCGGCAGCGGTTCTTCCAGTTCGAACTCGACGCTCGGGAAATCCTGCAGGCGGCCCGCCACCTCGGCTTCGCCTTCGCTCGTGAAGAGGCCGTCGAGATAGTCGAAGGTCAGCTTGTCGACCAGCGCCTTCAGCGCAAGCTCGGGGCTGCGCTTCGGCTCGACCGCGATGTCGTCCACGTCCAGGCGCGCGCAGTATTCCCCGCCCTTCGATTCCATCGCGCCGATGTCGATCACCTTGCCATCGACGTTCTGCGCCAGCACGCGCTGCTCCACGGCGAACAGGCGAAAAGGCCGCTCGAGTCCGATCGGGTCGCCCGAGCCTGACGTCGAGCCGGTCTGGTCTTTTGCATTCGAATTCGTTTGCGCTGTCATCGCTGTTTCTCCTCGGATGCTTACGGTGGTCTTTTCGAAGCAAGCCACGCGCCCGATGCGGTGCTCCAGGGAACATCGCGCAACGTTTCCATTGCGGGCCGCGTCGTCCTAAAGTGCTGTAGTCACCCCGATGCAATGCGCGAGTTACCACTCGCGGAATGCAACTCGCGGGACGAACCCAAAGGAGCAGCCAGTGGACGGAACCATGAGCGCGAAAGTCGCAGTCATCACGGGAGCGGGCCGCGGGCTCGGCCGCAGCGCGGCACTCAAGCTCGCGCAGCAGGGCGTGGGCATCATCGGTACGTGGCACAGCGACGCCGCTGCGGCCGAAGCCGTGGCCGGCGAGATCGAGGAATTCGGCTGCAAGTGCGCGATGCTGCCGCTCGACGTCGCCCGAAGCGAAACCTTCGGCGCCTTCGCGGACGAAGTATGCAAGGCGCTCGAACAATCGTTCGAACGCACGAACTTCGATTTCCTCGTGAACAACGCGGGAATCGGCATACATGCGGCTTTCGCCGACACCACGCCCGAGCAGTTCGACCAGCTCGTGAACATTCACCTGAAGGGGCCTTTCTTCCTGACGCAGGCGCTGCTGCCGTTCCTGCACGAGGAAGGCAGCATCGTGAACGTATCGAGCGGACTGACGCGCTTCGCGCTGCCGGGCTACGCGGCGTATGCGGCGATGAAAGGCGGCATCGAAGTGCTGACGCGCTATCTCGCGAAGGAGCTGGGGCCGCACGGCATCACGGTCAACGCCATCGCCCCCGGCGCGATCGAAACGGATTTCGGCGGCGGCGTCGTGCGCGACGATCAGGAAGTGAACGAATTCGTCGCGCAGAACACGGCGCTCGGGCGCGTGGGCCTGCCGGACGACATAGGCGGCGCGATCGCCGCGATGCTCTCCGACGGCAACCGCTGGATGACGGCGCAGCGCGTCGAGGTGTCGGGCGGGATGTTCATCTGACGAGACGCGGTCGCGCGAACGAAGGCGAAAAAAAACCGGACGCCGAGGCGTCCGGTTCGCTGTGAAGCAGGTGCGGCTTAGAAGCGGTGGATGATGCCGACGCCCGCCGCAAACATGCTGCGCGATGCCGACGGAGCCGTGTTGAAGCCGTCGCCGATGGTCGCGTTTGCGGCCGTCTGTGCATTCACGGCGCCGGTCGGCGAGAACGTCGGCTGCGCGAGCGTACGACCGTTGGCGCGCTGGAACGCTTCCAGCGCGTACAGGCCGGTGCGCTTCGACAGCGAGTAGTACTGGGACAGGTTGAACTGGTGGTAAGACGCTGCATCCGAGATGCCGTTCGCCTTGCTGGCCCACGTGTAGCTGTAGCCCGCCGCGAAGTCCCATGCCGACGTCGCCTTCCAGTGCAGCACCGTGCCGGCCGTATTGAAGACGGCTTCGTCGGTGAACTTCGAATTGATGCCCGGAATGTATTGAACGTTGGTGTAGGTCGCGGTGATGTCCCACGCGCTGTTGAACGTGTAGCCGAGGCCCACCGCGAAGCGGTTCTGGGCTTGCGCGCCCTGGTAGCCGTTGGTCACGGCGGACACGCCCGACTGGCCTGCGGTGTTGGTCGTCGATGCATCGCCGTACACGCCGCCGCCGACCGTCGAGTTGTTGATGCGCGTGAACGCCACCGTGCCGCCGATCGGGCCTTGCTGATACTGGACCGCCGCCGACCACGTCGAGCCCTGGTAGACGCTGCCGGGCACGCCGGCAAACGAGTACGAGCCGCTGACCGTCACGCCATACAGCTTCGGCGACGTATAGACGACCGAGTTGTTCGCGCGGTAGATCGTATCGAGTTCGTCCAGATCGCCCGGGTGCGCGCCGAAGTAGCCGGTCAGCCAGTTCGTCGGGCTATACGGCGACATCAGCGTGTAGTACGACGTGTACTGACGACCCACGGTCAGCGTACCGTAGTTCGCGTTCGTGAGACCGACCCATGCCTGGCGGCCGAACATCGCGTTGGTGTACTGCTGCGCGCCGTTGTTGATGTTGAAGCCGGATTCCAACTGGAAAATAGCCTTGTTGCCGCCGCCGAGATCTTCCGCGCCCTTCAGGCCGAAGCGGCTGCCCGCCCAGATGCCCGAGGCGAGCTTGACGTTGGAACGACCCGGCTGGGTCTTCGCCAGATTGGTCTGGCTGCTCTGATAGACGATCGAATCGTCGACGATACCGTACAGCGTCACGCTGCTTTGCGCGAACGCCGGCGCGGCGGCTGCGAACGCGGTCGCGGCGATGACGGCGGCCTTGGTCAGTTTGAAGCCCTTCATTTCTTCTCCTCTTGCTTTATGCGGTATGAGCGGATTCTTCGTCGTCGACGCGGAACCGGCGCGCTATCGCGCCGCGAGCGCAACTTTTATCGCTGGCAAGTGTATGGCTTGCGGATGGAATTCGAAAGAATCGCGCGTACTGGTGTCTTTTTTTTTCACCGTGTGGTTAACCAGTATTTGCTAGCGCGCAAATATTTGGCAACCAGGCACGAAACTGACAGAAAACCAACGCAGTGCGGGCGCGCGCGCCGGCCGGTGAGCCGCACGGCGCTTGCAGAGAAGAGAGAGGGCCGCAATGAAACACGCGCGACAGCGAGTCGCAAGAGAACGCATGCCTGCGCTCCGGCCGTAAAGCCCGACGCAAAGACGCTACTGCTCGATCTTCGCGCGCAGTTCCCGAGCCGTCTCCAGCAGCCCTTCATAGCCCGAGCGGGCGTGCGAAGGCAGATCGGGATCGCCGACGAGCGTGCCGAGCGTCTCGATCAGGCTGTACAGGATGCCCTTTGCCGCCCCTGCGGCCATTCGTCCGGCGGCGACGGATTCATCGACGTGCGTGATGGCCGCATCGAAATGCTCGACATCCGGATGCGCTTCGTCGAGGTTCGGGGAGAGCGGGCGCGGATCGGTCGGGTCGTCTTTCATGATGGTCTGCCTTCGTAGCTGTGCACGCTTCCTGTATAACGCCGCCGCGCGACGGCCGCAATCCGGGAACGCCGCGCCGCGGTGTCGCGCCGCCGTGTCGCCTAGGGTGCGGGCACTTCCTGCACGGGCACGATGCGATGCACGCGCCGGCCGTCGCCCGGATGCGCGCCGGCTGCGCGATGCGGCACGCCGTGCTCCATCAGAAGCGCGCGCAGTTCGTTGATCACCGGAAAGACTTCGTGATTGTGGTCCGCGCCCTGCCGGTCGTGCGCTTCCTGCTCGCGCTCCACGATCCACCGGTCTTCCTTGAAAATGCGCTCGGTGAACCACACGAGCAGCGGCCACGCGACATCGAGCAGGCCGGAGATTTTCGGGCGGCGGATCGACAACAGGCCGAAGGTGCGGTTGGTGCGCTGCTCGGCGTCGAGCGGCACGTAGGCGATCCACAGGTCCATCACCATGGTCTCGTCTTTCGTGCGGATCTTGAGCGTCTGGTACGGGTAGTCCGTGCGGATAGTCATGACGTCCTTCTGCGACGCGTCCGGCTTCTCGCCGCGCTTCTGCCCGAATACGAGCGCCTCGCCGATCGGCTGCTTGCCCGCTTCGCGCGCGAAGGTGTAGTCCACTTCGATCCAGTCCTCGCCCCGGCGACGCCCGAGCGAGCGCGCCCGCATGCTGCCCATCTGCCGGCGATGCAGAAACTGATGGTTCATGTCCATCAGGTTCTCATGCATGAACGTGTAATGGCACTTCACTTCGCGGCCGAAGCGGCGCGTCTTGTAGGCCTTGTCGGTCGCGCTCACGAGCGACGGAAACTTCGCGGCGGCGGCGCGCTGCGGGTCGCCCGTGAAGACGAAGACGAGCCCCGCTTCCTCGCGGCACGGATACGCGCGCACGCCGTTGGGCAGACGCTCGCGGCCGAGATACGGAATGTCGGTGCAGCGGCCGGTGCAGTCGTAGGTCCAGCCGTGATAGCAGCAGCGAATGGATTCGCCGTCGACCACGCCCGCTGAGAGCGGCACTTGCCGATGCGCGCAGCGGTCTTCGAGCGCGAACACCTTGCCCGAGTCCGTGCGCACGAGCACGATCGGGTCGCCCGCGAAGCGCACCGCGTGCGCGCGGCCGCGCTTCACTTCGCCCGACCACGCGAGCGGATACCAGTGATCGGGATGGATGTCGGTGCGGCGCAAGTCGCGCGGGGTTCCCGGCGTATCGGTGAGAGCGCCATCCTCATCGCCTTGCGGCAACGCTGCGTGCATGTAGAACGCCTCCGGTAGAGGGAGATCAGGGTACGCGCCGTCGGAGCGGCGCAAAAACGACACGACGAACGACTTCCGCAGTCTACACGGCGACGCGTATTTCGGCGCGAGCGAAAAGCCGCAGGCGGCGGCGCCTACGGCTTCGCGTCTTTTACGAACACGAGACTGAAGTTGTTCGCCGGCATCGGAACGGCTTCGGCGAGCGCGAATCGCGCGTCGTGCGCGAGGGCCTCGACGGCTTCCATGTCGCGCACGCCCCAGCGCGGATCGGTGGCGCGCAGCTGGGCATCGAATGCTTCGTTGCTCGGCGCGATGTGCGCCCCGTTGCGCCGATACGGCCCATACAGGTACAGTACGCCGCCCGCAGCCAGCCGCTTCGCCGCCCCGCGAAGAAGCGCCTCGGCCGCTTGCCACGGCGCGATATGGATCATGTTGATGCAGACGATCGCCGCCACGTCGCCGATGCCCCAATCGCTCTCGGTCACGTCGATGGCAAGCGGCGCGGCGAGGTTCGAGAGGCCCGCATGCGCGCGCCACGCGGCGATGGAATCGCGGGCGGCGGCGTCCGGATCGCTCGGTTGCCAGACGATGTGCGGCAGCGCCGCCGCGCAATGCACCGCATGCTGGCCGGTGCCGCTCGCGATTTCGAGGACCATGCCGCTTGGCGGCAGCACGCGTGCGAGCACCGTTAGAATCGCATCGCGATTGCGTTCGGCGGCGGGCGCGCGGCGGCGCACGCTGGCTTGAGGATTGGGAGCTTGCATCGAGCTTGATCGCAGGTGGGCCGATGGCGGCAATGGTTGCGTCGAGACTAAGGGCGCGCGCGCCCCGGCGTCAAGCCGTCGCGAGCAACGAAAGCCTTGGCGCAAAACGTGCTGCCCGGGCTTTTCATCGACCGTCGCCGCAGACGCGTACTTAGGCGCGGAGCATCATCAACCTGTGTATGCTCCCGATGAGCCGGCGCGCGCTCGCCTCTTTCGAGTGTCTCGGCAAGTCCACGCCCATCATCGAATGCATCACGACGAAACGGCGCGCCGCAGAGCGCCCGACACGGAGCCAAACATGCAGCAGGACAGCAATCAGAACCCGGAACAACCGGGGCGCGAAGGCCCCGACGAAGAGACCATCGCGTTTGCGAACGAAGTCTTCAACGCAGCGCGCCGGGGCGATGCCGCGTTGCTCGAAGTCTGGTTGAAGAAGGGCTTGCCGCCGAACCTGCGCAACGACAAAGGCGACAGCCTCGTGATGCTCGCGAGCTATCACGGCCACGCCGACGCGGTGCGCGTGCTGCTTGAACACAACGCCGATCCGGACATGCGCAACGACAACGGCCAGACGCCGATTGCCGGCGCCGCGTTCAAGGGGTTCAAGGACGTCGCCGAGACGCTGCTCGATCACGGCGCGGATGTCGAAGGCGCATCGCCCGATGGCCGCACCGCGCTGATGATCGCGGCCATGTTCAACCGCGTCGAGATCCTGGATCTGCTGATCGCTCGCGGCGCGAATCCAGACGCCCGCGATCAGGGCGGCTTGTCCGCGCGTGAAGCCGCCGCGAGAATGGGCGCTTCCGACACGGCGGCGCGCCTCGCCAAAAACGCGGACCCGGCAGCGCGCGGCGCATGAGCGCATCGAACGAACAGGGACGCGAGCGCGCAGCGCGTTCATCGACACACACAAAAACTGGAAGGCGGCCCGGACACATGGAGCGTTTGTGATGGCAGGCGGTATCTCGCATCGGGGCGATGCGTCGTCGGTCGGCGCGGCCGCTTTTGTGCCCGCTCTTTGGACCGCGCCCGCGGCGGCGCGGCTGTTCGCTCTGGTATGCGCCCTCGTCCAACGCATGCGCGCGCTGCGGCTATCGTCGGTGCTCGTCGTGCTCGGCGCGTGCAGCCTGTCGGCCTGCGGGATCTTTCAGCAGCAGACGCCCGCGCCCATCGTCGAGCATTCGTACATTCCGGGACCGAGCGAGACCGAAACGAACGAGCCGGAAGAACCCGCGCCCGTCGTCACCGTGCCGGAGCCCGCGTCCGCCGTGAAGCCGGCGCCCGCGCCGAAGCCGAAGCGCCGCGTCGTGAAACCGAAGCCGCCGGAGCCGGTCGTGACGCCGCCGCCGGAGCCGCCCGAGCCGCCGCCCCCGCCGCAGATCATCTCGACGCGCCTCATGCAGCACGACCAGCTTCACGGCCTGCTCGATGCGGAAGTTCAGCGTCCCGACGGCAAGGTTGTCGGCCGCGCGGTCGATCTGTACGTCGATCCGTCGGCGAAACCCAAGTTGCTGATGGTCAACCTGTCCGGCTTCATGGGCATCGGCGATCGCAAGGTCAATTTTCCGTGGACGGCGTTTCGCTTCACGCCGAATTCGAAGACCGCGCCGATCACCTTCCTGCCACCGCCGCCGCCCGCGAAGGGCAAGCCGGCGGCGGACCCGGTGCCGAAGCCGCAGCCCGTCAGCGAGGCGCCGTCCAACTTCGTGCCGCTCGTCGATTCGACGGTGACGCAGAAAAACGGCGCGCGCATCGGCCGCGTGGTCGACGTGCTCGTCGATTCGCAGGCGCAACCGCAGGCGCTCGTCGTCGATCTGTCGAGCTCGCTCGCCGCGGACAAGCGCCACGTCGCGGTGAACTGGAGCGATCTGCAGGTGGTATCGCGCAACAAGCAGCTCGCGCTGCAGATGGATTTCAACGACGCGCAACTGAAAGCCGCGCCCACCTATGCGCCCGAGCAGCCGATCAAGATCGTGTCGCCGGTCGTTCCCGCGCCGGCTTCGTCGGCGGGGGCGAGCGGCGCGGCGAGCGCAGCGGGCTCGGCCAACTCCGGCGGCACGACCGCCTCGGGCGCGGTGGCGGCGCAAACGCCCTCGTCCGGCGCGCGCCCGGCCCGATAACGGAACACCACATGGATAACCGATTCACGACATGGTAATTGCACGCAGTCTGCGCGCGCTCGACTGGCTGAACTTCTTCGTCGCCAACGTGCAGACCGGCTTCGGCCCGTTCATCGCTTCGTACCTTGCGGCCAACAAGTGGACGCAGGGCGAGATCGGCCTGATGCTGTCCGTCGGCACGATCAGCGCGATGGCGAGCCAGCTTCCCGCGGGCGCGCTCGTCGACGCCATGCGCAACAAGAAGTTCGCGGCCCTTTCGGCGATCGTCGCGATCATCGCGAGCGCGCTCTTGCTCGCCGCGAGTCCGACCTTCGTCCCCGTGTTCGCGGCGGAAGTGCTGCACGGCTTCGCGAGTTGCATGCTGGTCCCGGCGATGGCCGCGATCTCGCTCGCCCTCGTCTCGCGCGCCGATCTCGGCGACCGGCTCGGGCGCAATGCGCGCTGGGCGTCGATCGGCAGCGCGCTCACGGCGGCACTGATGGGCGCGTTCGGCGAGTATCTGTCGCTGCGCTCGGTGTTCTTCCTGACGGCGGCGCTCGCGCTGCCCGCCATTGTCGCGCTGCGGATGATTCACTACGAGCCGCTGCCCGCCGTGCCGCGCACGCCCGGCAAGCCGAAGCTCACGCCGGAGGGCGAAGAGCGCGAATCGCTGCGCGAACTGCTGAAAGACAAGCGCCTGCTCATTTTTGCAGCGTGCGTCGTGCTGTTTCACCTTTCGAACGCGGCGATGCTCAATCTCGCCGCCGGCGAAGTCACCGCGCACATGGGCGACAACGTTCAACTCGTGATCGCGGCGTGCATCATCGTGCCGCAGTTCATCGTGGCGGCCCTTTCGCCTTGGGTCGGACGGCAGGCGCAGAAGTGGGGGCGGCGTCCCGTGTTGATTCTCGGCTTCTGTGCGTTGCCGGTGCGCGCGCTGCTGTTCGCGGGCGTCAGCAGTCCGTATCTGCTCGTGCCGGTGCAGATGCTCGACGGCATCAGCGCGGCCGTGTTCGGCGTGATGCTGCCGCTGATTGCGGCCGATGTCGCCGGCGGACGCGGCCACTACAACCTGACGATCGGCTTCTTCGGGCTCGCGGCGGGCGTCGGCGCGACGCTCTCGACGGCGGCGGCCGGTTTCGCCGCCGACCGCTTCGGCACCGCGATGAGCTTTTTCGGGCTGGCGGCGGCGGGCGCGATTGCGGTCGCGCTCGTCTGGCTCGCGATGCCGGAAACGCGGGGCGCGGCGGTGGCGCCCAAGAACGTGCAGAAGCCGCCGGTTGAGGCTTGAGGCGTGGTCGGGGCGGTCTTCGTTGTATGGCGCGTCGGCATTCTGAATACAAGAGACGCGCGACGCGGCGGTTGCGCCGGAGCTGGACTACCCGTGAGCGCGCAGTTTTGGGCGGCTTGAAAAGGTCAGAGAACGTCGGCACCAGTAGCCCAGCCGTCGCATCGCTGTGCATCGCGCTGTGTATGCGGTGTCGGGCATTCACGATGCCGTCGCGCCGTGCATCCGAGACGCGACGGGCGCGCTTGTGTCGGCTGCTCAACGTCGTCGCACAACGGCTACATCGGGTCGCTTACCCTCGGTTCAACGTCCATCGGGTGGCAGGCAGTGTATGGCGTGTTGACATTCATAATGCCGTCGCCGAGTACGCACAACTCCGGCGCATTCGGTCGTGCCAGCGGCTTCGGTTGCCGGATGACCCTAGCGTCAACTTTCTCACTATCGGTTGACTTGCACGGCGCGCCGTGCCTCGCGCGTCGGCATTCAAAATGCCGCCGTGCTTCCCAGGAAACGTGACGGCGTGGTTATGTCGGCGACTCCAAAGTGGCCCACAACGGCTATATCGACACACCTTCGGCTGACTGCGCATTTAAGGCAGGCAGCGTTGGCGGGTTGGCATTCATAATGCCGTCGACCAATACGTAGTGACGCGGCGCGCTCGGTAGTGCGAGCGGCTCCAGTCGCCCGGCGCAGTTAGCGTCAACTCGCGCATCATCGGTCGAACCTGCACGACGCGCCCCGCGCCATGCGTCGGCATTCAAAATGCCGTCGCGTCTTGAATGCAGCCACGGCCATCGCCCTTACCCCAGCGGCTTCAGATCACCCAACAAAGTCGGCACTAGCTCGCTCACCGTCGGATGAATATGCATCGCGCGTTGCAGCGTGGTGTACGGCGCGTCCGCATTCATGATGTCGACGAAGGTATGAATCACTTCGTCACCCTCGATGCCGAAAATCGCCGCGCCGAGAATGCGCTTCGTCTTCGCATCGACGAGCGCCTTTATGAAGCCGTCCGTCTCGCCGCGCTCCCGCGCCCGGCCGACGCGCGACATCGGCATCGTCGCGATCAGCGCGTCGCGCCCGTCTTGCCTCACGTCCTCCTCGCTCATGCCGACGCGGGCGAACGGCGGATCGACGAACACCGCGTACGTCATGATGCGCGTATCGACCGTGCGCGATTCGCCATCGAGCAGATTGGCCGCGACGATCTCATAGTCGTTCCACGACGTATGCGTGAAAGCGCCGCGCCCGTTCACATCGCCGATTGCCCAGACGCCATCCACTTTCGTGCGCAACTGGCCGTCCACGTCGATCAGGCCGTGCCGGTTCACGTCGATGCCCGCGTTGTCGAGTCCGAGATCGTCGGTATTCGGCGTGCGTCCCGTCGCAAAGAGAAGATGCGACGCGTCGATGGCTTCGTCTCGCAGCAAAATCCGCACGCCGTCGTTCGTCCGTTCGACGCGCTGCGGCTCTGCGCCAAAGCGAAACTCGATGCCTTCGCGCACGAGCACGTCCTGTATCGCGCGAGCGATATCGGCGTCCTCGCGCGTCAAAATGCGCTCGCCGCGCACGAGCAACGTGACGCGGCTGCCGAAGCGCCGGAACATCTGCCCGAACTCCAGCGCGATATAGCTGGCGCCGACGATCACGAGATGCTCGGGCACGTGCGTCAGTTCGAGTACGTTCGAATTGGTGAGATAGGGCACGCTGTCGAGCCCGTCGATGGTGGGCACCGCGGCGCGCGTGCCGGTGTTGATGAAGATCATGCCGGCGTCGATCTCGTGTGTTTCGCCGTCGCTGCCTTCGATAAAGAGCGCATGCGGACCGGTGAAGCGTGCGTGGCCCTTGAATACCGTCACGTTTGGCGTTTGATTGAGCCATTGCTCGATGCTGTCGCGCGATGCGCCGATCACTTCGTCCTTGCGCGCCTTCACGCGCGCCATGTCGACCGTAATGGGCCCGCCGATATCCACGCCGTATTTCGCCGCCGTGCGCGCAACATGCGCGGCGCGTGCGCTCGCGACATAGGTTTTGGTCGGCGTGCAGCCGAAGTTGACGCAGGTCCCGCCGAAAAGATGCCGCTCGATGACGGCCGTGCGCTTGCCGCTCTGCGCGAGCCGCACGGCAAGGGGCGAGCCGCCCTGCCCTGTACCGATGACGACTGCATCGAAATGCTCTGACATGCTGGAGCCTCCCTGACCGTTGTGCGCAACGCAAAGACGAAGACGACGACGAAGACGCGGACGAAGACGAGCCGATGGCAATGCCCGGCCATCTTACGCCGATCCCCGCGCACGGGCATGCTCCGTGCTCGCCCCACCCCATTGGCCTTTCGCCCGGCTCGAACCGACTCACCGCTTCAAGGCTTTCATGACCGAGACGATCTGGTTTCTCGTCGTCGGCGGCGTGCTCATTTTCATGGCGCTCGCCAGCTCGACGTTCAAACGCCTTCCGATCAGCACCGCCATGTGCTATCTGGCCATCGGCTTCGTGCTCGGGCCGGGCGTCGCGAATCTGCTGCATATCCGGCTCGACGGCGACACGGCAGTCCTGCGCCTCATTACCGAAGTCGCCATGCTGGTGTCGCTCTTCGCGATCGGGCTGCGCCTGCGTGTGCCGCCGACCGACCGCCGCTGGCTGCTGCCGCTGCGTCTGGGCTTCGTTGCGATGGTGCTGACCATCGCCGCGCTCACGCTGCTATGCACGTACGGGCTCGGCATGACGTGGGGCGCGTCGCTCTTGCTGGCCGCGATGCTCGCGCCCACTGATCCCGTCCTCGCGCACGACGTGCAGGTCGAAGCCCCCGGCGACACGGATCTCTTGCGCTTCTCGCTGAGCGCCGAAGGCGGCCTCAACGACGGCATCGCGCTACCGTTCGCACTCCTTGGCATTGCAGTCTGCCGCTTCGAAGCATCGCCGCACGACGCATTGCAGTGGAGCTTCGTGCTGCAGGCCGTATGGGGCACGCTCGCGGCGCTTGCAAGCGGCTGGCTGCTCGGCGAACTGACGGTGCGCCTGGTGGCTTACCTGCGCACGCGTCACGGCGAAGCGTTGGGCTCCGAAGGCTTCTATGCGCTCGGTCTGATCGCGCTGTCGTACGGCGTCGCCGAGTTGCTGCATTCGTATTCGTTCCTCGCCGTGTTCGCGGCAGGCCTCGCGATGCGGCGCGTCGAGCATCGCCAAAGCGGCGACAAGGGCGCGCGTGAAGCGGTCGGCACCGTGGATGTCGAGGACATCAGCGCGACCGCATCCGATCCCGATCGCGCATACGCGTTCATGGCCGAGCGCGTGCACGGCTTCACGATCGAACTCGAACGCATCGCCGAAGTGGCGATCATGCTGCTCGTCGGCTCCGTGCTCGCGACGATGTGGCGCGATCTCTTCACGTGGCGCGCGGCCATTATTCTCGGCGGGCTATTTCTCGTGATACGGCCGTTGGCGGTGCAGGCGTCGCTCGTCGGCTCGTGCGCGTCGCGCGGGCAGCGTCTCTTGATGGGCTGGTTCGGGATCCGCGGAGTCGGCTCGTTCTACTATCTGCTCTATGCGATCGAGCACGCGCCGAAGCAGGTCGCGGGCCCGCTGACACCCATCATCATCGCGGCGATAACAGCGTCGGTTATCGTGCACGGCGTGACATCGACACCGCTGATGAACCGCTATCAGCGGGCGCATGCCAACGATTGAATACAAGATACGATCTCATGAAGCATCTGCTCTTCTTCTGCGGTCACGCCGGAACCGGCAAGACGACGCTCGCCAAGCGCCTGTTTGCGCCGCTCATGCGCGAGACAGGCGAGCCGTTCTGTCTGCTCGACAAGGACACGCTATACGGCGCGTATAGCGCGGCGGCCATCGGCGCGCTGACGGGCGACCCGCACGATCGCGACAGCCCGCTATTCATCAAGCATCTGCGCGACCCGGAGTACCGAAGTCTCGTCGATACCGCTGCGGAGAACCTGGCGCTGGGCGTGAGCGTGGTCGTGGTCGCGCCGCTATCGCGCGAAGTGCGCGAGCGGCGGCTCTTCGATCGCGCATGGCTCGGCATCGACGACGATGTGACGATTCGCGTCGTGTGGGTGCACGTCAGAGAGGACGTGGCGCGGGAGCGCATTGCCGCGCGTGCGGATCCGAATGATGCATACAAACTGGCGCACTGGGAGGACTACCGGCAGCGTCTTTTCTTTCCCGACGATGCGCTCGCCGCCGATCTGCTGATGTTCGACAACACGGCCTCGACCGCGGACGACGAAGCGCGTCTGCTGGCGCGCCTCGTCGCTCACACATGACTGAGAGGACTGGGAGCGTCTATGCGACCGCAAGGCGGCGCGCCGTCTCCAGCGCGTTCGCGCCTTCGTAGAGCTTGCCGAAGCGGTTCGCGAGAAATGCATCCAGCGGAACCTGCTCCTGCCGCACGAAGCCGCTCTGCGGCAAGACGCCTTCGCGGAACAAATCCAACTCGGCGCACACGGCGCCCGCCGTCGTGATCTGGATCGCGCTCATTGGCATACCGCATACATCCTTCGCGACGATCTTGCGCGTGAAGACGTGCTGGACCAGTTGATCGCTGCCGCCGCCGCGCATGCCCGTCACCGTGACGAAGATCAGCACCACGTCCTGCGCCGTCGAGGGGACCGCGCGCTTGAGCATGGCCTTCAAGCCGTCGCGATCGGTGGACATGCGCAGGTCGTCGAGCAGGAACTTCATCAGGTCGCGATGCCCCGGATAGCGCACCGACTTGTAGTCCAGCGTCTCGACTCTTCCCGCCAGCGTTTCACACAAGGTCCCGAGTCCGCCCGACGTGTTGAACGCTTCGTACTCGATGCCGTCCAGCGAGAAATGTTCGACGCCTTCCAGTGGCTGCACCCATTGCGTGCGGCCTTCGCGCACTGCTTCGCACGGCTGGCAATACTCGTTGATGAGCCCGTCGATGCTCCACGTCAGGTTGTACTTCAACGCGTTGGTCGGGAACTGCGGCAGCGCGCCGACGCGCATCTTCACTTCGCGCAGGTTATCGAGCCGTCCGGCGAGATCGTGCGCGACGATGCCGATGAAACCCGGCGCGAGACCGCATTGCGGCATGAATGCAGTATGCGATCCGTCGGCGATGGCGCGAATTGCGTGCGTCGCGCGCACGTCCTCGGTCAGATCGAAGTAATGCACACCCGCCGCCTTTGCCGCGGATGCCACGCCGATTGCGAGGTAATACGGCAGCGCATTGACGAGCGCATCGAAGCCGCCGAGCGCCTGACGCAGGGCGGGCGTATCGGCGGAATCGACGCGGCGCGTCGCGATGCCCTGCGCGCCGAGTTGCGCGAGCGCGTGTTCGTCGCGATCAAAAGCGACAACCTCGAAGTCGCCCGTTTCACGCAGCAGATGCGCAATGCTTTGACCGATCAATCCGGCGCCGACCAGTGCCACTTTCATCTTTGTCTCCTTGTTGGGGCATGAACGCCTCAGTGTAGGAGCCCGTGAATATTGATCCTAGACGCAAAATGATGCGAAGTGGCGATGGATTTCGTCATTTTGACGACCGCACGATGCGATTTGTATTTTGCATGCCTTAGCCGGTGCGGTCGATCTTGCGTGCAAGAATGATCGAGGTCGTCGTCCGCTCCACGCCTTCGAGCGCACCGATCTCGTCGAGCATGTCGTTGAGACGGTCCGGCGAATCCGCGCGCAGCCACGCGACGTAATCGAATTCGCCGCTCACCGCGCAAAGCAGTTGGACTTCGGGCATGCGGGCGAGGCGCTTCTGCACATCGCGGCCGTACTTCGGCGCGAGCTTGATGCCGACATACGCCTGAATGCTCGCGTCGAGCACGTCCTGCCCGAGCCGCACGCCGTAGCCCGCGATTACGTTGTTCTTCTCCAGCCGCGCGATGCGGGCAATGACCGTCGTGCGCGCGACGCCGAGCTGCCGCGCGAGATTTGCCACGCTGTCGCGGGCATTGGTCTGCAACAGCGCGACCAGATTGCGGTCGATGTCATCGAGTTGATCGAGGCGCGGTGGTCTCATACGGTTCCCTTCGCTTGGCTTTGCGTGGCTTCGTTTTGCATTCGTTATTCGATGCGCATTTTTCCAGAGACGTATCGAATGTAAGCAGTTGTGGCAATGCAGGCGAATTGTCGCTCATTCGTGATACTAATATCGGGCAATGGCGTCATTCTCGCGGTCGAGCCGGCCCGCGTCATGAGCAGGGTCAGGCCACGCGGCTCGCCACTTTTCCATTGATCGAAAGGTTTACGAATGAAAAAAACACTCGTCGCACTGGCGGCATCCTGCGCCGTCACGGCGGTCTTTGCACAATCGTCGGCGCCTGCGGCAAGCGCATCCGCTCCTGCCGTGGCCGCGCAACCTGCGTCCGCGGCCGCGCCGGCAGGTTCCAGGCGCGAAGCGCGCGTCGAAGAACGCATCGCGCAATTGCATTCAAGTCTAAAGATCACGTCCGCACAGGAAGCGCAGTGGGCGCCGTTCGCCGACGCCATGCGTGAAAACGCCCGCACGATGGCGGACCTGTATCGCCAACGCATTGCGCAGCGCGACACCATGTCCGCACTCGACGACATGAAGCAGTATCAGCAGATCACGCAAGCCAACGCGGACGGCACGAAGCGTCTGGTCGATGCATTCGAGCCGCTGTATGCGAGCCTCTCGCCGGAACAGAAGAAGCTCGCCGACACGAGCTTCCGTCAGGAAGGCGAACACCACGGTCGCCGTGAACATGGCCCGCGGCACCCGCACGCATCCGGTGCAGACGCTGCATCGGCGACGAAGCCTTAAGTACGCGGCGATTGTCGCGCAAAGAGAGGCCCGCATCCCATCGATGCGGGCCTTTTTGCATTTTGCATGCGGCGTGCCGCGTGCGGCGTGCTGCGTGATGGATGCAAAATACCGCAATAGCCGTTAGCATCGCGGTCTCCACCTCGTCTTCATGTCTTCATCTTCCCCATGCTCGAACTCGCCCAACCCGACCTCTCCAACGATCCCGTCGCGCGCCGCGTCGTCAAGAACGAGGCCGTGGCCGTCGAATTCGCGGCTGCCGCCGGCGAACTGATGAGTCTGGAAGGACCGAACCGCTATGCAGCGGGCGACGCCATCGTGACGGGCGCATCGGGCGAACGCTGGGTCGTGTCGCGCGAACGTTTCGACGCGAAGTACACGCCCGAAGGCGGCATCGTGCATGGCGAGCCGGGCACGTATCGCAACCGGCCGAGCGTCGTGCTCGCCAAGCAGATGCAGGAGCCGTTCAGCATCGCGCGCTCCGCTGCGGGCGACGTGCTGACAGGCGAGCCCGGCGACTGGGTGATGCAGTATGCACCGGGCGATTATGGCGTGGTCAAGGCGGCGCGATTCCTGAAGGTGTATCGCGAGGTCTGAGCTTCTCTACGTTTCACGGGAGTCACATCCCTTGCGCCTCGCAATAGTAATAAGGACACCTGAACACACTTTCAGTTTCGATAGCGCCTCGGAGCGCGCGATGCAATGGGCTCTAAGCGCCCGCCTTCAGACGCCCAGCTGTGAACGCCTCTACCGCATGAAGGCGCCTCGAACGCCTCCAACGCGCAGCCCCTACGCACTCAAGCAAAGTCATCGCCCATTTCGATCTCGACCTCGCGCGGCACGGCCTCCCCGTTCGCATAACGTTCTTCGAGCGAGCCGAGCGTCGCCTCGACATAGGCCCGCAGCACCGCGTAGCTGCGCGCCTGCAAACGCGGCGGCAGCGCGCGGTATCGCGCGAGCGCGCCCGGATCGAAGCGCACGTCGATGGTGATGCGCCGCGCCGTCGAGCCGAAGCGCATCGCGATGTAGTGAATCATCAGCGAGGTGCGGTCGTTGTCGTCGATGCGTTCGGCGAACTGCGTCTGCTCGGGGAAGAGATCGCTGATCACGTGCGCGAGCATGTCGATATCCGCGCTCGCGCAGTCGTATTGGTAATCGTCCATTCGGTTTCGGTCGTTCAGGGTTGGCGCGCGGCAGGAGTCGATGAATTGTCGGCTTCGGCGGCGCGGCGATAGTAGCGCACGAGCGCCAGCGCGACGATGACGCCCAGCACGAGATACACCGCATCCGCCGCGACGAGCGGAATCATGCGCGCCTGAAACAGCGCAGCGGGCAGTCCGACGAGCGCATGAGCGGCAATCAGCACGCCGAGAGCGGCACGCGAGCGCTCGCGCAGCAGTTGCCACATGAGCGCCGAGAAGCCGAGCTGAAAGACGAAGGCACTCACGCGCTCGACCAGAAAGATGCCCGCCGACACCGGCGACAAGCTCATGAGGATCATGTGGATGCGCGCGAGGGCGTCGAGCGGCGCGCTTTCGAAATGGGCGTCGAGCGTGCCGTTATTCGCGAGGATTGCATACAAGATCCACTGCGCCTGCACCAGCGCGCCGACGATCCAGGCTTCCGCCCCGCCGTGACCGATGCCGTAGCCGAGCGCCGGGCCGTGTCGTTCGAGCGCACCGGGCTCGCGCCGGATCAGCCACTTCATGCCGGCGAAGCGCCCCGCTTCCTCGCATACGCCCGCCGCGAGCGCGCCGTACACGACGAACACGACAGGATTCGACAACCAATGCGACGTCAACGCATTGCCGAGCACGAAGCCGTGCAGCGCGCGCTCGATGACCATCGCAAAGAGCGCGAAGACCGCGATGCCGAGAATCGGCTCGCGCGGCACCAGCCTAAAGCGTGTGCGCAGCTTGCGGTACAACACGACGGGCATGGCCGCGACGACGAGCGTCACGAATACAAGGCCCGCCAGCGTCGGGATGCTGACCATTCAGGTTCCTTCAGAGTCCGTGAGTCGCCGGCTGTTGCGTGACGCCGGCCAAGCGCTGCGTCGAGGACCGCACGATGAGTTCGCCCGGCAGCAGGCACTCGCGCGCCGGCATCAACGCACCGCCGAGCCGCTCGTGCAGAAACTCGACCGCGCGCCGGCCGATGTCGTAAGTCGGCTGACGAACCGCCGTCATGCCCGCGAGTTCCGCCCATTCCGAATCGTCGATGGCGAGTAGCGCGACGCTCGCCTGCCAGTCCGGGCCGTGCCGCTCCTTCAAGTGCACGGCGACGCGCAGCGCAACCGGCCCGTTCGCCGCGAAAAGCGCCACGCGCTTGCCGGCCGAGCGCGCGGCATCGACACGCCGGTCCATTTCGGCGAGCGCGGATGCGGCATCCGAGAGATCGAGCACGAGCGTCGAACCGCTTGCGCCGAGCGCCGCGACGGTCTCGCGGAACGCGGCTTCGCGCAAGCGTCGGGAACTCACGTGCGTCACCGGCTGCACGATGAAGAGCAACTCGTCGAAGCCTTCATCGACGAGATGACGCGTGGCGAGCGCGACCGCGGCAGGATTGTCGAGCCCGACCATATCCGTGACGATGCCTTCGACCGTGCGGTCCACGAGCACGACCGGAATGCCGCCTTGCGTGAAGCCCTGCAGCAGTTCTTCCTTCACGCCGAGCGCGTTGACGATCACGCCTTCCACGCGGTAAGTGGTGAGCAGTTGCAGATAACGCCGCTCCATGTCGACCTCGTTCGCGGCATGGCAGATGAGCGGCATGTAGCCGAGCGCGTGGCAAGCGGCCTCGACGCCTTGCAGCACTTCGACCGAATAGGGATTCGTGAGGTCCGCGAGCAACATGCCGATCAACCGGTTGCGCCCGCGTTTCAGGCCGCGCGCCATCTGGTTCGGCCGATAGTCGAGCTTCGCGATGGCCGCTTCGATGCGCTCACGTAATTCGAGCGACAGCACGCCCGTCTCGCCGTTCAGATAGCGCGAAATGCTGGTCTTGCCGGTGCCGGCCTCGCGTGCGACGTCGGTGATCGTCGCGCGTCGCGCGGCAAAAGTCAGCGGGCGAAGAGTCTGCTTGTTGGGATCGTCGGACATGATGTGTCGTGAGGACTGGCTCGTGCTCGTCGAGCGCCGATGCGCGTTGCATACAAAATGCGAGGCGGTGCAAGCGTGCCGCCCAAGCGCATGTTATCGCATGCGACGCGCCGATCCCATCGCTGTTAGCGCATGCGCACTTCGCGATTGACGATGTTTTCGGTGAGCGTGCCGTCGAGCGCGCCGATCAGATTCTCGGCGGCATTGCGGTTCATTGCATGCCGCGTCTCGTGCGTGGCCGAGCCGATGTGCGGCAACGCGACGACGTTCTTCATCGAAAGGAGCGGCGAATCGGCTGGCAGCGGCTCCTGCTGGAACACATCGAGACCGGCGGCGCGGATCGTGCCGTTTTTCAGCGCTTCGATGAGCGCGGTTTCATCGACGGTCGGCCCGCGTGAGGCGTTGATGAGGATCGCGCTCGGCTTCATCTTCTTCAGTTCATTGGCGCCGATGAGACCGCGCGTTTCGGGCGTGAGCGGCACTTGCAGACACACGAAATCGGACTGCGCGAGCAGTTCGTCGAGCGGCACGCGCTTCGCGCCGTATTGTTGCTCGGCTCGCTCGTTGGGCTGCCTGTTGGTATAGAGCACGTTCATGCGAAAGCCGAGCGCCGCACGCCGCGCGACTGCCCCGCCGATGCGGCCAAGTCCCACGATACCGAGCGTCTTGCCCTGCACGTCGACGCCGAAACATGCTTCGCCGATGCTTCCTTTCCAGTTGCCTTCCTTCACCCATTCGGCGAGTTCGACGACGCGGCGCGCGCTTGCAAGGATCAACGCGAAGACCGTATCCGCGGTGGATTCGGTCAGCACGTCGGGCGTGTGCGTCAGAACGATGCCGCGACGCGTCAGGTCGTCGACGTCGAAGTTGTCGAAGCCTACCGATACGGTCGATAACGCCTTCAGGCGCGTGGCGCCTTCGAGCATGTCGGGCGTGATCTTCACGCTTGCGCCGATGGCGCCGTCGGCGTCCTTGAGCGCCGCTACGAACGCGGCGTGGTCCTTTGGATCGACGTTGACGACTTCCGCGTGCGTGCGAAGGTACGCTTCCACGTCGGGCGGTAAGGGCTTGTAGGCTACGATCTTTTTCTGAGTCATGGTCGGAATTCGGGTTTGCGCCCTGTGAGCGATGAGTTCTCTTTGCGGTTCTTGCTTTAGCTTAACGTTTCAGGTCATCCGTTGTGCGGCACAACGCCAACATATCGACAAGGCCAGTCTCAAGAAACCGCATACGTCAAGACCGCAAAACCCCCGAAGCCGGAACGGCCGCTTGAGGCTTGACAGCCAACGTGAACCAAACGGAAAGCAAGAGCGCAACGCTCATGAACACGTACGAGGCCGCCGGCGACCCGGTCGCGCCGTTCAGATACCCGACCACGTAGGAACCCACGAACGAGCCCAGCGCGCCCATGCTATTGATAAGCGCCATCGCTCCGCCTGCGACGTTCTTCGGCAGCAACTCGGGCACGATCGCAAAGAAAGGCCCGTACGGCGCATACATGGCTGCACCGGCAATCACGAGCAAGGTGTACGACGCCCAAAAGTTAGTTGTCCCAAGCAGATACGAACCCGCGAACGCCACTGCGCCGATCAGCAGGAAGGGCCACACGAACGCCTTGCGTGCCTGGAGCTTGTCGGAGGCCCACGAGGCGAGCAGCATCGCAATGGTCGCTGCGAGATAAGGCACCGCCGAAAGCCATCCCGTCTCGACCATACCGAGCGTCGAGCCGCTCTTCAGAATCGACGGGAGCCACAGCACGAAGCCGTATACACCGATGCTCCAGCAAAAATACTGCGCGCACAACTTCATGACCGCGGGCGATTTGAAGGCCTCGCGATAGTTCTTCACCGGCTTGATCGCGGCCTGCTCCGCGCGCAGCGTCGCGTCGAGATCGCGCTTCTCTTGATCCGAGAGCCAGCTCACCTGCGCGGGCTTGTCCTTGACGATGAACCACCAGATCACCGCCCACGCGATCGCCGGAAGACCTTCGGCGACGAACATGTGACGCCAGCCGAACGAATTCACGAGATAGCCGGATACGACCGACATCCATAGCACCGTCACCGGATTGCCGAGAATGAGGAACGTATTCGCGCGCGATCGCTCGGACTTCGTGAACCAGTTCGCGATGAAGACGAGCATCGCGGGCATCACTGCCGCTTCGACGATGCCGAGCACGAAGCGAATCGCCATCAACGACGGAATGTTGCTGACCATGCCGGTCGCCGCCGCGCATCCGCCCCAGAGCACGAGGCTCCAGAACACGAGCTTCTTGACGCTGCGGCGTTCCGCGTAGATTGCGCCCGGAATCTGAAAGAAGAAGTAGCCGAGAAAGAAGAGCGCGCCGATCAGCGACGACAGTCCCTTGCTGATCCCGAGGTCCTGATTGATGCCGGCGGCCGAAGCGAAGCCGTAGTTCGCGCGGTCGAGATACGCAAGGCTGTACGTGATGAAAACGATCGGCATGATCGCCCACCAGCGGCGCACGGCGAGCTTAGGTGTCGAGGATGAGTGCATGTTGTCTCCGAACGCTGAGTGTCGGGTGTATGGGGCTCGCTCGTGATCGAGTTCGCCTCGATGTCGTCTGGCGATGTCAGACGATGATCGCGGCTTGAGCCGTCTTGTCGTTTTTGTCGTTTTTGTCGTTTTTGCCGTTCTGGTTCTGCGATTCGAGCGCATCGAGCGCCTCGCGCGTCGGCAGGCCTTCGCTGTCGCCGATTACCTGAATCGCCAATGCACCGATGCGATTGCCGCGTGCGATCGCATCGCGCACGCTGCGCCCTTCGAGCAGCGCGCTCACGACGCCGACTGCGAAGCCATCGCCGGCGCCGACGGTATCGACCACGTTCGTGACCGGCACGCCGGCAACGACGCCTGAGTCGCCATCGGCGGTGCGGAAGTATGCGCCCTCTGCGCCGAGCTTGACCACCACGCCTTTCGCGCCGCGATCGAGATAGAACGCCGCGATGTCTTCTGGCGCGGCATAACCGGTAAGCACCAGGCCCTCGCTCACGCCGGGCAGAACCCAGTCGGCGAGCGCGGCGAGCGCGTTCAACGATTCGGCCATGGCTTCGCGCGACGGCCATAACGTCGGGCGCAAGTTCGGATCGAAGGAGATCGACTTGCCTGCGGCACGCATTTCACGGGCCATGTGAAACGCGAGTTCGCGCGAGCTTGCCGAGATCGCCGGCGCGACGCCCGTGAGGTGCAGGTGGCGCGCGCCGAGCACGTAGTCGGCGACATAGTCGTCTACCGAAAGATGGCTTGCCGCCGAGCCCTTGCGAAAATACTCGACTGCCGGATCGCTGCCGTCGTCGCATTTGCCCTTCAGCTGAAAGCCTGTCGAATAGCGATCGTCGATGCTTACGCAACGCGCGTCGATGCCTTCCGCCGCGAGCACGTCGAGGACATAGCGGCCGAACGAATCGCGGCCGACGCGGCTCATCCAGCCGACTTTGAAGCCGAGCCGCGACAAGCCGATGGCGACGTTCAGATCCGCCCCGGCGACGCGTTTCGTGAAGTGGCCGACCGACGCGAGGTCACCCGCTTCTGCGGCGACGAACATCGTCATCGCTTCGCCGTAGGTGACGACATCCAGAGCTTCGTGCTCAACCTGCATGTTCGATCCTTGTCTTTTGCGTACAGAATTCAAATCAGAACGCCGCGATGCGCGCCACCTGAGTGGCCGCGTCGGCTTCGTCGCGGAACGGAAATTCGATGCCGCGCGGCGCATCGGACGGCAAATGCGCGAGAAGCGCGGCGAACTGCGTGTCGTCGTGGGCTGGCGCCAGGGCGAAGCGCCGCGCGCCCTCGCCTTGCGTCGCCTTGCAGTGTATATAGCCGACATGCCGACCGAGCCGCCTGGCGGCGTCGAGCGGATCGACATCGGCCCAGCACCAGTTACCGGTATCGAACGTCATTGCAAGACCGCTGTCGGCCGGCAGCGCGCCGAATAGCATTTCGAATGCATTCGGCAAACCGCCGGCACGCAGTTGACCGTTCTCGACCAGCACCCGAGCCGCAGAGCGGTCGATGGCGCGCGTGAGCGTTTCCAGCGTCGCCGAATCCGTCGCCACGCCGCGCTCGTCGCCGCCTAGTTGCAGCTTGACCATGCGCGCACCCAATGCCTGCGCTTCATCGATTGCGAGCGCAAGCGCGTCGCGGTCGAGGGAGCCGTCGGCGGCAAACAGGGTCGCAGGCGTCGAATGCACGGCCCATAATCCAGCCGCCCTGATGCGCTCGCCGAGCCGCGCCAGTGCGTCCAGGCTGGCGTCGGCGCACAGTTCGCGACGAACTTCGAAACCGTCTGCGCCCGAGAGCGACGCCTTCTCCGCCCACGCGGCATGGCCATCGCGGCGAATCGCATCCACGCCGAACGCGCTCGCGACGATCACCACTTCAGTTTTCGCGCTGCTGCTCGACTGTCTCATGGAACCGGTTCCAATCACTTGTGCAAAAAAGACGCCGAAGCGCCTGACTGAGTCCGGATACTGCGCCCTGAGCACCCGCTCGCGCCATAGTGGAATTCCCTAGCCGAGCGCGGCGCGGTCTTCGCAAATCTCCAAAAAGCGCGCGGCGGCGCGCGACGGCGCGGCTGCGTGCGGAATCAGAATCGAGAAACGGCGCTTGAGCGGCTCGGGCGCGATATGCAGACGTCGCAGCGCATCGTCCTCATGACGGATGGACATCGCGGAAACGAAGCCGATGCCCATGCCCGCCCGCACCGCTTCTTTCACGCCCTCCACGCCTGCGATCTCGAGCGCCACACGCATGTCGACTCCTCGTTCGGCGAACGCCCGCTCCACGATCTGGCGCACGCCCGAACCGCGCTCGCGCAACACCAGGGGATGCTCGCCGATGACCTCCAGTGTCGCGCCGGCGCGGCCGTCGGCAAGCGCATGCCCGGCGCGCACGATCGCCACGATTTCGTCGTCGAGCCACGGCGTCACGCCCGCCGTTGGCGGCAAGCCAAGGCCGGCGGGACCCTCGATGATCGCGACATCGAGCGAGCCGAGCGCCGCGACGATTTCCGCCGTGTTCCCGTCGATGGTGGTAACGACGACCTCCGGGTAGCGTTGGCGGAACGCCGCGATCAGGTATGGCAGCAGATAACTCGCGGGCGTGGTGCTCGCGCCGATGCGCAAGGTGCCGCTTTCCAGCCCGCGCATGGCGTCGCGCAGTGCATGCGCCTGCTGGAACGCCTCCCGTAGGCGCGTGGCGTATCCGAGCAGCCCTTCGCCCGCCGGCGTGAGTCGGATGCCGCGGCCGTCGCGCTGGTACAGCGGTTCACCGAATTCTTCATTCAATAAACGGAGCTGGCCCGAAACGGCGGGCTGCGAGAGATGGAGCGCGACCGCCGCCCGGCTGATATTGCCGTGCTCCGCTACGGTGGCGAACGTTATCAACTGGTCGGGGGTCACGGCTGGGAAGTATCGGACGAATTGATATTTGGCATTCTAAATCACGATTTCTCATATGCATATATCCGAATTAGGATAGCGACATTGCTTAAATGCCCATTGAAGGACGCCGCATATGTCCACCGCCCCCGCCTCGCTTGCCTCCGGTTCGTCCACACGTGGTCAGCTCAACGGCATCCTGTTCGTCGCCTTGTTCGCCGCCGCGGTCACGCGGTTGTCCGCGCTGCCTGCCATCGCCGGGCTGGGGATCAGCCCGCTGATTGTCGGCATCGTGGCGGGCGCACTCTACGGCAATGCGCTCAAGGACGGCATGCCGCAGAGCTGGGCGGCGGGCGTCAACTTTTCGGCGCGCAAGCTTCTGCGCATTGCGGTGGCATTCTTCGGACTGCGCGTGAGTCTGCAGGAGATCGCGCAAGTCGGCTTGCCGGGCTTCGCCGTGTCGGCGCTCGTGGTCGTGAGCACGCTCGTTATCGGCACGTGGGTCGGCATGAAACTCATGAAGCTCGACCGCGATACGGCGCTCCTCACGGCGGCCGGCAGCGCGATCTGCGGCGCGGCGGCCGTGCTCGCGTTCGAATCGACGCTGCAATCCAAGCCGCACAAAAGCGCGATGGCGGTCGGAAGCGTCGTGCTGTTCGGCACCCTCTCGATGTTCCTTTACCCGATCGCACTGCACGCAGGATGGCTGCACCTCGACACGCTCGGCGCCGGGCTCTTCTTCGGCGGCACGATCCACGAAGTCGCGCAGGTCGTCGGCGCGGCGAGCAACGTGAGCCCGGAGGCAACGCACATCGCCACCATCGTCAAGATGACGCGCGTGATGTTGCTGGTGCCGGTGCTGCTCGTGGTCGGCATATGGATCAACCGAGCGCGCGGCGATGCGGCAGCGAGCGTCAGCAAAGGAAAAGGCAAGCTCGCGGTGCCGTGGTTCGCGCTCGGATTCCTCGCGCTCGTCGTCGTCAATTCACTGCATATCCTGCCGGAAAGCGCCACGAGCACGCTCAACACGCTCGACACCTTCGCGCTCACGATGGCAATGACCGCGCTCGGCATGGAAACGCGCATCGCCCAGATTCGGGAAGCCGGCCCGCGGGCGATTGCAACGGGCGCGATCCTGTACGTATGGCTGGTCGGTGGCGGGCTGGCGATAACGTACGGCGTTGAACGCCTTTTCGGTTGATCCGCTCGTGAGTGTGCAAATGCGGCGTCCAATTCATAGAGATTCGCTTTCGCTTTAGCGCGACGAAGATCGTACGATTCACCGGAGTACTAACTTTCCTTTGCGATCACAGAATCCTAACCGGCTCATCTCGTAATTCGCGGTTACCAAAACGAAGAGCTGCGAAGTCAGCGGCATATGCTTCGGCAACGTTGTATGCGTCGGCGGATGCCTGCAAAGCAGTGCGATTCGCCGTGAACGACAGGAAGAGACTGTCTCTCATCGTGTCGTCTGCTGCTCAACAACGTAACTGGGAAAGACATATGAAACGCTCGATCATCACTGCTGCTGCCCTCGCATTCGCCGCTACGACTGCGATGGCTGCTGGCGGTGCAGTCAATCACGACATCGAAGGCGCGCACCAGCTCGTCGATCAGGGGTACCGCCACATCGAGGCCGCGCAATCGGCTGGTCACGGTCAGTTCGGCGGTCACGCAGAGAAGGCCAAGCAGTTGCTGAAGCAGGCTCAGGCCGAACTCGATCAGGCTGCGGTCTATTACGCCGAGCACCATCGCTAAGCCGCGCGCTTCGGCTCGGTTGCTTGTCGAGTGACCGGGCCTCGCAGACATTGCCTCGTTTTTCGGCTCGCCCGTTCGGAAGCTACCACGACGAACGGGATAGCCGCATTTTATTTGATAGTCCTAACCAAACCAAAAGGACCGCCAGAAGGCAGTCTCTCTGGTCAGGCAAGCCGAAGCGCCTGCTCGAAATCCGCAATCAGATCGTCGGTCTCTTCGATGCCCGCCGACAGCCGGATCATGCCGTCGGAAATGCCCATCGCCTTGCGCGTCTGCGCGCCCGCTTCGAAGAAGATCGTCGGCGCGACAGGAATGATGAGCGTGCGCGTATCGCCCAGACCCGTCGCCTTCACCGGCAGTTGCAGTGCATTGACGACGTCGATCATTTTGTCGGGATTGCGCAACTCGAACGAAAGCAGCCACGAGCCGCTCTTGAACAAAGACTTCGCGATGCCATGCTGCGGATGGCTCTCCAGCCCCGGATAAAAGACGCACCCGATGGCCTCGTGACCTTCCAGAAAGCGCGCAAGGGCGAGCGCGTTGTCGCTGCACTTCGCGACGCGCAGCGCCAGTGTTTCGGCGCCGAGCGCGATTTGATGCGCCTGCTCGGACGAAAGCGCGGCGCCCATGTCCCGCAGGCCCTTCTTGCGGATCTGCAACAGCCCTTGTTCCTTCGGACCGGCACGGCGGTAATCATCGGCGATGTTCGGATACTGACTCCAGTCGAAAAGCCCCGTGTCCGTGACGGCGCCGCCCAGCGCCGCGCCATGACCTGCGATGGTCTTCGTCAGCGAATTGATGACGAGGCTCGCGCCGACGTGCTTCGGCTTGAAAAGCGCGGGCGACGTGATCGTGTTATCGACGACATAAGCCAGCCCGCGCTCGCGGCAGAGCTCGCCGATGCCGGCGAGGTCCGGCACCTGCGTCCCCGGATTCGCGATGGTTTCGACGAAGACCATGCGTGTCTTCGGCGTGATGGCCTCGGCGACATGGTCGGTCTTCCCGGCATCGACCGTCGTCACCTCGATACCGAGCGTGCGGAGCGTATTGAAAAGGCTGTTCGTGTTGCCGAACACATAACGGCTCGCGACGAGATGATCGCCCGCGCGCAACAGCGTCAGGAAGACCGCCGTGATCGCGGCCATGCCGGTGCTGAAGCAGATCGAACCGACGCCTTCTTCCAGCATCGTGAGCTTGCGTTCGAGCGCGGCGGTTGTCGGCGTGCCCTGGCGCGCGTAGTTATAGCCGCCCTTCTTCGTGCCCTGGAACACACCGATCAGGTCTTCGACGCGCTCGAACCCGTACTGCACCGATGTATGGATCGGCTGGCGCAGGCCGCCATGTTCGACGCCCGCGTTGCGGTCGCCGTGAACGATGCTCGTGGTGAAGCCTTGCTTGTCCATCCCTTCTCCGCTTGCTTGTCGATGTATCGCTTGCATGCTGCATGCGGCGTTATGTAGACCGCATGCAAAAGGCCATTCTACACCGCAGGTTTTCACACAATCGCCGCTCCGCGCGGGTATAGGCGTTGCTTCCATCACGCTTCACGCCGCGCGCATCGTGCTTCAATAGCAGCAACGATGCCTCTGCCGCGTGCGGCCGATCGACGAGGAGTTCACGCATGGCTTACGAACTGTATTACTGGGACGGCTTGCAGGGCCGCGGCGAATTCGTGCGGCTCGCGCTGGAAGACGCGGGTGCGGAGTACATCGATGTAGCCCGCGCATCGAAGAAGAGCGGTTATGGCATGGACGCCATGATGAAGCTGCTCAACAGCAAGACAGAGCCGCATATTCCGTTTGCGCCGCCGTTCCTGAAAGACGGCGAACTCATCGTGCCGCAGGTGGCGAACATCCTGCTCTATCTGGGTCCGAAGCTGAACCTTGCGCCGAAAGACGAAGCCTTGCGCTACGTCGCGCATGGATTGCAGCTGACCATCGCGGATCTCGTGGCCGAGGTACACGATACGCATCATCCGCTCGCCACCGATCTGTATTACGAAGACCAGAAAGACGCCGCGAAGATTCGCACGAAGAATTTCATCGAGAAACGCGTGCCGAAGTTCATCGGCTACTTCGAGCGCGTGCTGAAGCAGAACTCGCACGGCGACACGCAGATGGTCGGCGACACCATCACCTATGTCGATCTCTCGATGTTCCAGATCGTCGAGGGATTGCATTATGCATTCCCTCGCGCGATGAAGACATTCGCCAAGCACTATCCGCGCGTGTCGGCGCTGCATGACACCGTGCTCGAACGGCCGAACATCGCGGCGTACGTCGATTCGGAGCGGCGCATTCCGTTCAATGAATCGGGCATTTTCCGGCACTACCCCGAACTCGATCAGGACCCGCAGTGAAGCGCGTCCTGGCCTAACCTACTTCAACAAAGGAGCCAGCATGGTCGAAACGATTCCTTCCTTCGGTCTCGGCACGTTTCGCGTCGATGCCGACAAAACCACGCAAGCCGTCAAGAGCGCGCTGCAGATCGGCTATCGCCATATCGACACGGCGCAGTTCTATAACAACGAAGCAGCTGTCGGCCGGGGCGTGCGCGAATCGGGCATCGCGCGCGACGACGTCTGGGTGACGACGAAAGTCTGGTGGGATCGCCTCGCGCACGACAAGCTGATCGCGAGCCTGAAGGACAGTCACGCGAAGCTCGATATCGGCACCATCGACCTGGCGCTCGTCCACTGGCCGTCGCCCGACGGCGCGGTGCCCATCGCCGAAACGCTCGCCGCGATGCAGGAAGCGCAGCAGCTCGGCCTGATCCGTCACTACGGCGTGTCGAACTTCACCGCGCCGCTGCTCGAAGAAGCGTTGAATGCGCCGGGCGGGCGCGAGATCGTCACGAACCAGATCGAGGTCAGCCCGTTCCTCGCCAACCGCCCGCTCGTCGAAGCGACGCAGCGGCTCGGCGTGAAAGTCACTGCCTACATGCCGCTCGGCGAAGGCCGCGCGCACAACGACACGACCATCAAGGCGATCGCCGCGAAGCAGGACGCGACGCCCGCGCAAGTGACGTTCGCGTGGCTGCTGTCGCGCGACATCGTGGTGCTCTCGGCATCGACCAATGCGGAGCACCAGCAAGCCAACTGGGACGCGCAAAAGCTCAAGCTCGATGCTGACGACATCGCCAAAATCGACAAGCTCGACGAAGGCAAGCGCAACGCGAATCCGTCGTTCGCGCCGAAGTGGTAGCCAGCCCGCGCACGATCTAGCCCGGCCCGCAATCGCGCGCCGGGCTTTTTTGCGGGCGCGCGCGCTGCGGGGCCCGCGCGCAATGCTATCCTTGCGGCGCTTTATTCCTTTTGCTTCTAAGCTATCCACGCTTACAGCTAATCGACCCGTGCTCTCGTTCCTGCTCAAGCTGCGCACGCACGCGCAACGACTCTTTCGGCTGTCCGACTCGCACACGATGCTCATCTGGGCGGTGGTCGTCGGCGTGGCGGGCGCGTTTGCGACGACCGTCTTTCGCGAAGGCATCGCGCTCTCGCAGCGGCTGCTGGGCAATCACTCCGAGGGACTCGTCGCGCTGGCGACCCTGCTGCCTTGGCCCGCGCGCATCGCACTGCCGGCCGCCGGCGGGCTTGTCGCGGGCTTCTGCCTGATCGCGGCGCGGCGGCATGAGAAGAGGCACGCGAACGCCGATTACATGGAAGCCGTCACCATCGGCGACGGCGCGGTACCGGTCTCGCAAACGGTCTGGCGAAGCCTGTCGTCGCTCTTCACCATCACGAGCGGCGGCTCGATCGGCCGTGAAGGGTCGATGGTGCAGCTTGCCGCGCTCGTCTCGTCGCTCATCGGCCGATGGGTTCACTTCGATCCGCCGCGCCTGCGACTGCTCGTCGCGTGCGGGGCGGCGGCGGGCATCACGTCGGCGTATAACGCGCCCATCGCCGGCGCGTTCTTCGTCACGGAGATCGTGCTCGGCTCGATGGCGATGGAGAGCTTCGGGCCGATCGTCGTGTCGTCGGTCGTCGCCAATATCACGATGCGCGAGTTCGCGGGCTACCGGCCGCCTTACGAGATGCCGGTGTTTCCGACCATCGCGGGCGTCGAAGTGCTGCTTTTCGTGGTGCTCGGCCTGCTGTGCGGCGCGCTGGCGCCGCATTTTCTGCGGCTGCTCGCGGCGTCGAAACGGCGCTTCGCACTGCTGCCGCTGCCCTTGCCGGTGCGGCTCGCGCTCGGTGGACTGATCGTCGGCGTCATCTCCGTATGGTGGCCGGAAGTCTGGGGCAACGGCTATGAAGTCGTGAACTCGCTGCTGCATCAACCGTGGACCTGGACGGCGCTGCTCACGGTGCTCGTCTTCAAGACCATCGCGACGGCGGCGACCGCGGGTTCCGGCGCGGTCGGCGGTATCTTCACGCCGACGCTCTTCGTGGGCGCGGTGCTCGGCTGTCTCTTCGGGATGGGCGTGCACGGCATCTGGCCGCATTCGACGTCCGCGCCGTTCGCCTACGCGATGGTCGGCATGGGCGCCTTTCTCGCCGCCGCCACGCACGCGCCGCTGATGGCGATCCTGATGATCTTCGAAATGACGCTCTCGTATCAGGTCGTGCTGCCGCTGATGCTCTCGTGCGTCGTCGCTTATTTCATCGCGCGCACGTCCGAGCAGACCTCCATGTACGAAGTCACGCTGCGCCGCACGCGCGAGGAAAAGGAGCGGCTGCGCCTCGCCGCGACGCAGATGCGCGAGCTCGTCAAGCCCGCCGATACGGTCGTGCCGCTGACGGCGAACGTGAAGGACATGACGCGCGTGTTCCTCGAGTATCCGGTCAAGTACCTCTACGTGATCGATGAAGCCGGGCGCTTTCGCGGCGTCGTCGCGCTGAAGGACATTACGTCCGATCTGCTCGACGCCCGCGACACGGCGACGAAGACCGCCGCCGACTATCTTCAGCCGCAATTCGACGTGCTCACGCCCGACATGTCGCTCGGCGAGGCGCTACAGCACTTTCTCGCGTTCCAGGGCGAACGGCTGCCGGTGATCGAGCGCAAATCCGCGCCGCTCCTGCTCGGCGTCGTGTACAAGACCTCGCTTCTGGACGCATACTTCCGTCTGAACCCGACCACGCGCTGAAACTGCGCGGCGATGCAATTTCGTGGCTCGCAGCTTCGGGAGAATGCGCGTGCGAGGCGCGAATGGCGAGTTCACGCATCACTCGAAGTTCGGTCGCGCGACGCCCGTTCGTCGCGCCCGTTCGCGATCCGGCGCGACGCTTCAGATGCCCGAAAGCCAGGCCGAAGAACCATCGGCATAGGCTTTGCTTGATGCTGCTTGAAGCTTTTGGCTGCTTACGTGAGGAGGGGTTGCCCGATGAAGACCTCAACGTTGTTGTCGATGGCACTGGTTTCGGTGTCGTGCTACGCCGCGCCGCTGCATACGAGTTCGACGGATTCGACGGTCGCGTCGGCGACGCGTGCCGCGCTGCGCGTGAATGCCGGGCCGGTGTCGCCGCCTGCGCCGGATATCAGCGCGCAGAATCTCGACCACGCCCGCTGGCGTCACGTGCCGCTGCCGAAGTCGCGCACGCCCAGCCGCGGCATGGCGAGTCAGCCGATTCAGGTGCTGACCTGAACGCTCATCAATTTCATAACAACGGATTCGACGATGACCGACAAGCCCGCAGAAAATCACTTTCTGAACGACGAGCCGATCGACGACGACATCGCGCAGACGCTGCGCATGGTGCAGTTTCCCGCGAACAAGGACGCGTTAGTCGAAGCGGCCCGGCAGGCGGGCGCGAGCAACGATGCGATCAACGTGTTCGATGGCCTGCCGGAGCAGGATTACGCGGATGCGGATTCGGTCGAGCAGTTGCTGGGGAGTAATGGCGGGCCGGGGATCGCGGGGTGAGGGGCGTCGTCCCGTAGGCCAATCAACGAAGCATCGGTCCGCTTGCGACCTTTCAGATCGACGCGCCACGCGTCTGCTTTCACGCGCGGGCGCGCAACGCTATCCACATAAACCGTGCATCACCCTGTTGATAACCTGCCGAGAACTGCATTAAGTCGTTGACGCCGAAGCGAAACCAACGCGCGCGGCGGAATGCGTCACGCTTGCACGCACATTCGATTTGATCCATCCCCGCATGCGCATCGAAGGTGGCGCGCAAAAGACGCGCGCCACTGCCCCCTCGAAGCAATCAACTCCCCCGATACTGCCCCGAACTCGCCGCCCCCGGCACCGCCGGCTTTTTCGGCGCCTTGTCGGCGGCACCCGCGCCCGCGCCCGCCGCGCCCGACGACATATACGCCGGCGCAGCCTTCGCCTTCTGTTTCTGCCCCGCCGGCGGCGCGGTTGGCGGCTTCTGGATGTCGGCGAGCATCTGCCCGCACGGCAGCGGCTTGTTGTTGCTCGGCGCGATGAGCGGAATCAGCGCCGCGAACGGATTGATCAGTCCGAGCCCGACCGCCGCGCCTCCGCGCACCGCGAGCGCGCCCACATTCACGCCGACCTTCGGCTCCTTGAACGTGCCCTTCACGTACAACGGCGAGCGCAGCGAGAAAACGCGGAATCCCTTCGTGTGCGGATGGATGCCCAGATCCATGTCCTCGGTCTTCAGGTTGATGGTGCCGTCAACGTTGATCACCGCATCGTCCGTATCGAGCGCGAAGACGCGCGAATCCAGCACGCCGTTCGTCACCACGAAGTCCGCGGCCGCGCAATTGATGTTCACGTCCCGGTTGCCGAAGAGCTTCTCATAGACCACGTTCGCCACGTTCAGGCCGGCCGCCTCCATGTAGAGCCGGCTCACCGTGCCCTCGGTGATCAACGCCTTCACTTCGCCGTTGGAACTCGCGGCGAGCGCCGCAGGCGAATTGCCGGTCGCGGACAGCGCGGCATCGCCGTTCACTTCGCCGAGCGCGGATTGCATCGTCTTGTTGGTCGGGAACAGCTGCTTCAGTTTCAGATGCCGCGCCTCCGCCGACACCTTGCCCTTCAGCGGCGCGTCGCTGCCATCGAGATGAATATTGGATGCAAACGTGCCGCCTGCGACGCCGAACTTGAGCGGCTCGAGCGAGAGCACGCCGTCCTTCATCACGACATGCGTGTAGAGATCGGTGATCGGCAGCTTCGGGTCCTTGATGATGCGCTGGCCGGTGAACTTGACGTCGGCATCGATGGCCTTCCAGCGGTCCGTTTTGAATTCCTCGGTCGGCAGCGCCTTGGCCGACGGCTGCTTCTTCGCGTCCCCGCGCTTCTCCTTGCTTGCATTTGAGTCGGCGCCGATGATCGGCGCGAGATCGGAAAACTGCAGCAGGTGCGATACCAGTTCGCCCTGCAACAGCGGCCGGGGCTTCCTGGCGGCATAGACCAGCGAACCGTTAATATCGCTGCCGCCCACGCGCCCGGTGAAGTTCTCGTAGTGGAAGACGTTGCCTTCTTCCCTGAACTGGCCGGTCAGGCGTCCTTCCGTCGCGAAAGGCGGCGTCTCCGGCAGCGTGACGCCGGTGAAGGTATACAAATGCGCCATGCTGACCGCCTGCACCCAGAGCCGCAGATCGACCGCCGCGAGATGCGCGGGATCGGTCACGGTGCCGACGAATGCAATATGCGTATCGCCGAGCCGCACATCGGCCTGAACGGGGAACGGGCGCTGCGCGTCCTGCACCGCGAGGACGCCGCCGAGCTTGCCTTCGCCCGAGACCTTGCCGTTGTTGTACGTGCCCTTCGCGGTCCACCCGAACGCATACGGCGGAATCGGCGGCTTCGGCGCGTCCTTGGTCGTGATGCTCTTGTTCGCGGATGTGCTCGCCGGATTCGGCGCCGAAGCATGCGCCGCTGCCGCCGCCGACGCCGCCGATGCAGCCGACGCTTCCGATGCCGCCGCCGCATCCGCCTGCTTGCTGAGCTTCGCCGCCCCGCCCTTGCCGACCATCTCCGCCGACGATTTCGTCGATGCCGCTTCCTGCTGCTTCATCACTTCGCCGATGGGCACGGCCTGGCCGAGCGTATCGACGACGATGTCCATCTGCGTCTTGGTCACTTCGTCATGGACGCCGATCGTGCCTTTGGCGAGCGAAATGTCGCCGAGCTTCAGATTCCATGTCGAAGGCTCGCTCGACTGCTTGAACTTGAACGTCCAGTTGTTGCGATTGTCCTTCAGCCGTTCGATGTCGATGGACGGATTCACGAGGTTGATGTTCGGAATCACGATGTCATGCGCAAGAAGCGGCAGCACGGCGACCTGGAAGTCGATTTCATCGAGCGTCGCGAAGTGCTGCTGGCGCGCCCAGTCCGGGTTCGCGATGGTGATTTTCTCGGCGGAAAAGCGCGGCCACGGAACCCACCGCTTCCAGCCCGTTTCGTGCGGCGGACGGCGCCAGCCCACCTTGAGGTCGCCCGTGATCTGAAACTGACGGCCGATCGCCTGCGAGACCTTGTCGTCGATCCAGGGCCGCAGCCGGTTCCAGTCGAAGGTCAGGAACACGATCACCAGCACGGCGATCAGGACCGCGAGAATGGCGAAGAACCATGCTGCGATCTTTCCGATTTTTCCGGCGGTTCGGGCTTGCGCCATGACCTCTCCATCCGTTTTTTCTGATTCACTTCGCGCCAGCATGGCGTGTGCCCGGCTCATGTCCGCGAGCCCGCGTAAGATGACGGCCACAAGAACTCCCCACGATTTCCGCAGATGGCTAACGACAGACCGCTCGTGGCGGCCAAGGGCGTCGCGCGCCGCGATGCGCTGCGCGGCACGGTACTGCTGCATCCCACCGACTTCACGCTGCGCGCGGAGGAACGCGTCGCCATCACCGGGCCCTCGGGGTCCGGAAAGAGCGTGTTCTTGCGCACGCTCGCGCTGCTCGATCCGTGCGATGCGGGCGTCGTCACGTGGCGCGGCGAGCGCATCGAACGCGCGGGCATTCCGTCGTATCGGCGGCGCGTGGCCTATATCGCGCAGCGGCCCGCCATGCTCGACGGCACGGTCGAGGACAACCTGCGCTATCCGTACACGCTGAAGACCTATCGCGATGCGCGCTTCGATCGCGACGCCGCCGCGCGCCTCGCGCACGCAGCCGGACGCAGCGCGGATTTCCTCGACAAGCTCGCAAGCGAGCTGTCGGGCGGCGAAGCGCAGATCGCGGCGTTCGTGCGGGTGCTGCAACTCGCCCCCGACGTGCTCCTGCTCGACGAGCCGACCGCCTCGCTCGATCCCGCTTCCGTGCGCGCGATCGAAGCGCTCGTCGGCGCATGGTTCGACGGGAGCGACGGTTCACACGGCGAGCAAGCGCGCGCATGCATCTGGGTTTCGCATGATCCGGAGCAGGCCCGCCGCGTCGCCACGCGCCATCTCGCGATGTCGGCGGGCACGCTTACCGAAAACGCGGAGGCCGCGTGAACGGTTTCCAAGATCTGAGCCTGGTCGACATCGGGCTCGCGGCGGCGCTCATCGTCGTGAACGGGGCGCTTTCTGTCGCGCTCGATCTCGGGCTGGAGCGGCGGCTTTTGATCGCGGCGGTGCGCACCGTCGTGCAACTGCTGTTCATCGGCTACGTGCTGGGCTGGGTGTTCGCATTCAGCCGCTGGTATGTCGTGCTGCCGCTCATGGTCCTGATGACGGTGATCGCCGGGCTCGCGGCGTCCGGTCGGGGGCGGCGCACGTATGCCGGTCAGCGCGCGGACAGCATCGTGTCGATCTGGGGCAGTTCGTGGCTCATCGGCGCGTTCGGGCTTTTCGTGGTGATCCGCATTCATCCGTGGTACGAGCCGCAATACACGATTCCGATTCTCGGCATGGTGCTCGGCAATACGCTGACGGGCGTGTCGCTCGGCATCGAACGCATGACGGAAGAGCTGACCGCCGGACGTGGCGCGGTCGAGATGTCGCTCGCGCTCGGCGCGACGCGCTGGGAAGCGGCCAAAGGGCCCGCGCGCCAGGCAGTGCGCGCGGGCATGATTCCGACGCTCAACCAGATGGCCGTGGTCGGTCTCGTGAGCCTGCCCGGCATGATGACCGGGCAGGTGCTGGCGGGCCAGTCGCCGTTGCAGGCGGTGCGCTATCAGATCGTCATCATGTTCCTGATCGCGGCGGCGTCGGGGCTGGGCGTCGTCGGCGCGGTCGTGCTGACGTACCGGCGGCTCTTCTCGCGCGACCACCGCTTCAATGCGTCGAAGCTCGTCGAGCGCAAGGCGAAGAAGCGCCGCGCCTGATTACTTGCCCCGGTAAGCGCGCTCCAGCGCCGCGATGTCCAGCTTGATCATGTTCATCATCGCCTGCATGGTGCGGTTGGCTTTGGCGGGGTCGGGGTCCTGAAGCATCGAGCGCAGGCGCGACGGCGCAATCTGCCACGTCACGCCGAAGCGGTCCGTCACCCAGCCGCAAGCGAGCGCCTGCCCGCCGTCGAGCAGCTTGTCCCAGTACCGGTCGATCTCCTCCTGGCTCTCGCAGTTCACGAACAGCGAAATGGCGGGCGTGAACTTGAACTGCGAGCCGCCATTGATCGCCATGAACTCTTCGCCGTCGAGTTCGAACAGCACGGCAAGGACGCTGCCCGCGGGGCCGGGGCTGACTTCGGTATGGCGCATGGTTTCGACGATGCGCGCGTTGTTGAACACGGTGAGGTAGAAGTCGACGGCCTCCTGCGCATTGTCGGCCTCGAACCACAGACAGGGCGAGATCTTCTGCATGAGCTTTCTCCTTGGGATTCGGATAGCGCCTAACGTCATTCGCGGGGCGCGCACTTGCCCTGCTGCATCTCGGCGCGACTCACATCGCGCTTGTGCGTGGCGACCGACCACTGATGCCCGAACGGGTCTTCCAGACGCCCGTAGCGGTCGCCCCAGAACATGTCGGCGACGGGCATCGTGACGCGCGCGCCAGCGGCTTCGGCCTGCTTCACCGTGGCGTCGACATCTTCCACGTACAGATGGATGGTGACGGGCGAGCCCTTCAGCGACTTCGCGCCGAGCATGCCGAAGTCCGGGTGCTCGTCGACGAGCATGAGCATGGAATCGCCGATCTTGACCATCGCGTGCATGAGCTTGCCGTCGTCGCCGGGAAGGCGTGCGATCTCGACGGCGCCGAACGCGCGCTTGTAGAACTCGATGGCCTCGGCTGCGCCCGCACAGACGAGGTGCGGCGTGAGCGAGTGCATGCCTTCGGGAATGGCTTTGACGGGACTGTGCGACATGGTGGCTCCGTGATTGAACGTGGTGGACGAGCGGGCGCACCCGCTCTCTGTCCTACGACGTGCAAGCATGCCGTCAATCGACATCGTTCCGCGCAGCCGGCGCAAATTTTTGCAGACCCGCGCGCACCGAAGGCGCTGCTTCGGAAGCTACTGCGAAAGCTGTTCCGCGAGCGAGCGAATCAGCGCTTCGAGCCGTGAAAAGTTGACGGGCTTCGTCAGATGATCGCGAAAGCCTGCCTCGCGGCAGCGGCGGATGTCCTCGTCCATGCCGTATCCCGTGATGGCGACCGAAGGCTTGTCCGGCTGGAGTTCGCGCCATGCGCGCGCGATATCGAGTCCGCTGCCGTCCGGCAAGCCGATATCGCTCACCAGCAAGTCGAACGGCGCGCCCTTTGCGCGTTCGAGCGCCGCCGCGACGGTCGTGGCGACCGCGACATCGTGGCCGAGCATCTCCAGCACTTCCGCCATGGCCGACGACGTCTGCTCGTTGTCTTCCACGAGCAGCACGCGCAACGCGCGGCCGTTCTCGTGGCGCGCGGCTTCCGGCAGCGGCGCGGCTTCGTGCGTGGGCTGCACGCGCGCGAGCGGCAGCGTCAGCGTGAAACGCGCGCCCATGTCGCGGCCGTCGCTATGCGCCGAGAGCGTGCCGCCGTGCTTCTGCGCGAGCGTGCTCGCGATGGCAAGACCCAGGCCCAATCCGCCGAAAGAGCGCGTGATGGAATCGTCGGCCTGTTCGAACGCCGAGAAGATGCGCGGCAACGCCTCCGCGCTGATGCCGATGCCGCTGTCCGTCACCGACACCGCAATGGTCCGGTCGTCGGGGTTCCACGTGCGCACTTCGATACGCCCGCCTGCCGGCGTGAACTTGACCGCGTTCTTCATCAGGTTCCAGATGATCTGCTGAAGCCGCGCGGCATCGCCGAGCACGACGAAACGTTCCGCCTCGAACCGCGTTTCGAGCGTGAGCTGCTTCGCGCGCAGATCGGCCTCCGACATGTCGACCGCGCTCGTGAGCAGCGTATCGAGCGCGACGTTCGCGAAGTTCAGACTCAGCTTGCCGCGCGCGATGCTCGTGAGATCCAGCAGATCGTCGATCAGCCGCGCTTCCAGTTCCACGTTGCGGCGGATGAGATCGAGCGTCGGGTGCGCGTCGGGCGGCAGCGGATGCTTGATTTCGAGCAGCCGCACGGCCGCGAGAATCGGCGTGAGCGGCGTGCGCAGTTCATGCGAGAGCACCGCCAGAAAATGGTCCTTCGCGCGGTTCGCGGATTCCGCCTGATCCTTCGCGAGCCGCAGCGCGTCGGCGGCCATGTGGGCGTCGGTCGCGTCGCGCACGATCTTCGAGAAACCGATCAGCTCGTCATGCTCGGTGCGGATCGCGGTCGTCACGCCGGATGCGAAGAACGAGTGCCCGTCCTTGCGCCACAGCCAGCGATCGTCGCTCGCGCTGCCTTCGCGCCGCGCCGTGTCCAGCTCGTTGTCGTACACGCCGGCTTCGCGGTCTTCCTGGCTATAGAAGATGCTCGCGCTCTGCCCGAGCACGTCCTGCGCCGGAAAGCCGAGAATGCGCTCGGACGCCGCGTTCCACGTGCGGATGCGGCCTTCGGGATCGAGCGTGATGACCGCGTAATCCTTCAGCGCGTCGATCAGCAGGCGAAAATGCGTTTCGGTCTCGCGCAGCGCCCGCTCCACGGCGATGCGTTGCTCGCGTTCCGCGCTTTCGCGCATCGCGCGGCGCACCACCGCAGGCAGGCGTTGCAGACGCTGTTTGAGCACGTAATCGGTCGCGCCGCGCTTGAGCATATCGACGGCGTGTTCTTCGCCGAGCAGACCCGACACGAAGATGAACGGCGTGTCCGGCGTGCGCTCGCTCGCAATGGACAGCGCCTCGATGCCGGAGAACGTCGGCATCACGAAGTCGGCGAGAATCACGTCGAAGCGCTGGCTGTCGAGCGCGGCGATGAAGCTCGCGGAGTCGTAGACGATGGTCGCGTCCACGATGTAGTCGGCGCGTTCGAGCTGGGCGATCGTCAGTTCCGCATCGAGTGCGTTGTCTTCGACGAGAAGCAGATGCAGGGGCTGCATGGTCTAGGCGGCCTCGCTCGAAAGCGGGCGCGCGGGCGCTGAGAAAGTCACGACGGCGAACATGGGCACAACCGTCACTGCCCCGCCGACGGACGACGAAACCGCGTGGAGCCTGGCGGCGGCTCGTTCAGCACGGCCCAGAAAACGCCGAGATCGCTGATGGCCTCGACGAATTCCGCGAATTCCACCGGCTTCACCACATACGCGTTCACGCCGAGCTCGTAGCTGCGAACGAGATCCTGCTCCTCGCGCGAAGACGTCAGCATGACGACCGGAATGCTCTTGAGCCCCGCATTCGACCGCACCATGTCGAGCACCTCGAGGCCGTCGATTTTCGGCAGCTTCAGATCGAGCAGAATGACGGCAGGATTGCCCGGCGCGCGTTCCTTCCACTGGCCCTCGCACGTGAGATAGTCGATGGCTTCCTGACCGTCGCGCGCAACGATCACTTCGTTGGCGAGCTGGCTTTTGTCCAGCGCGACGAGGGTAAGCTCGAGGTCGTTCGGATTGTCTTCGACGAGCAGTATCGGTTTAAGCATGGTCTGGTCTTGATTTTGTCACTGACGTTGCAGATGCGGCTTTCGGCTTGCCGGCCTCGCGGCCCGTCACGCTGTGGAACTCGACCGGCAGAGAGAAATAGAATACCGCGCCCTCGCCCAGCCGCCCTTCGGCCCACGTGCGCCCTTCATGCCGCTCGACGATACGCCGCACGTTCGCGAGGCCGATTCCCGTGCCTTCGAACTCCTCGGCGCGATGTAGCCGCTGGAACACGCCGAAGAGCTTGCCTTCGTACTTCATGTCGAACCCGACGCCGTTGTCACGCACACCGATGATGTGCTCGTCGCCGCTGCGAGTCGCGAATATCTCGATTTTCGCCGATTCCCGCGTCCGCGTATATTTCACCGCGTTCGAGATCAGATTGCGCACGGCGAGTTGCAGGAAAGCGGCGTCGCCGGTGACGCGCGGCAGCTCGCCGATCACCCATTCGATGTGCCGTCCGACGGTTTCCGAGTCGAACTCGCGCACGACCAGTCGCACCAGTTGCCCGAGGTCGACCGGCGCGGGGCGCAGCGCGGCGCGGCCCATCTGCGAGAACGTCAGAAGATCGTCGACGAGCGTGCCCGCGAAGCGTGCCGATTCCAGCATGTTGTTGAGAAAGCGGCGGCTCTTGTCGGACATGCGCTCGGCTTCCAGCTCGCGCAGCAGGTCTCCGTAACCGGCGATATGGCGCAGCGGCGCACGCAGGTCGTGCGACACCGAATAGGAGAAGGCTTCGAGTTCCTTATTGGCGCGGGCGAGTTCCGTCGCCATTTCAGCGCGCTCTTCCGCACGGCGCAGCACGATATTGAGCAGCGCGCCGCGCAATTCGCTCGCGACTTCGAGTTCGGCCTGGCGCCACGACACCGAATGTCCGCGCACCGTTTCGAGCCACGGGCTGAAGCTCGTGCGCGGCGCGCTCGCGCCGTCCTCGCCGCGAATCTTCACGGGCTCGCCGGCCCATTTGATGGTCTGCATGACCTCGGGCCGGAACCACAGCAGATAGTTCCGGAAAATCTGCGACACGGGCACGGCGAGCACGCCGCACGCGGTTTCCTGATGCGCCTGCCCCGGCGGCCACTGGCGCGCGAGCGAATCCGTCGACCAGACGCCGGACGTGTTCTCCGCGAGCCAGAGCGTGAGCGCGCGCACCGTCTCTTCGTCGGGCGTTTTGCCCATCAGCGTGATCTGGTCGTTCATCACGATGGCCGCGCCTTCGGAGCGCGTAAAGCCGAGCAGATCGCGCGGCACGTCTTGCAGCCCGGCGACGAAGCTCTCGTGCTCGCTCATCGCGGCGATGAGGCGAGCCATCGTGCGGCGCAATTCGGCGAGGTATGCGCCCTGTTCGCGCTCCTCCTTCGCCTCGATTTGCAGCGACAGCATGTGCCCGAGATGCTCGACCGCCACGCGCGTGCTGAACGGCACGCGGCGCGCGTCGTGATCGTGACAGGAGATAAGCCCCCACAACTGCCCGCGCACGACGATCGACACCGACATCGACGCATGCGTGCCCATGTTGCGCATGTACTCCAGATGCACCGGCGAGAAGCTGCGCAGCGCCGCGAAACTGAGATCGGTCGGGCGGCCGGTGACCGGGTTGACGGCCGGGACGAGGCGCGCGGGCACGTAGTTCACGTCCGACACGAGGCGGATACGGTTGCGCAGGTACAGGGCGCGCGCCTGAGTCGGAATGTCCGATGCCGGAAAGAACTGATGCAGGAAAGACGCATAGCGCGGGTCGCGGTCTTCGGCGAGCACGTGGCTGCGGCCTTCCGCGTCGAAGCTGTAGAGCATCACGCGGCCGAAACCGCAGATCGCGCGGACTTCGCGCACGGCCAGCTCGGCGAGCTCATCGACCGTGGTCGCATCCTGCAGGTCGCGGGCGAACGTGCGCACGAGCGGATACATCGACGAGAACGCCGCTTCGCCCGGCTCGGCGGTCGCTTCCATTTCGACGATCAGCACGCCGTCGTGCCGGTGAACCGTGACATCGAGCCGCGCGGGCTTGTCGGTGGCGCCGACGTAGAGCGGCGAGTCCTCCAGCTGCATCGTCGATGCGGCGCGCAAAACGCGCCGCGCGGCGTCCTCGCCGACGAGCGCATCGAGCGGCTTGCCGAGCAGCGCCTCGACGCTTTCGCCCGTCAGCGCCGCGAGGTTCTCGCTTGCCTGCGTGATCCGCGGGCCGGTTTGATCGCCGGCGCCTTCGGCCAGCACCACGAGATAACCGTGGGGCTGGATGCCGCCGGGAATGTGAATCGGCTCGGCGTCGCAGTCCTTGCTCGCCACGCCCGAATCGAGCGTGAGGCGGCGCGCTTCCGCGTCCGGTGGACCGGCAACGTGGCTTGCGCCCGAATGATTCGCTGGACTGTTGCTCATGCGGCGGCTCCCGAAATCGCTCGCGCGTCGGACGATTCGACGCATAGCCACGCCTGCAGAGTCTCGAAGGTGTCGATGGCGGCGCTCACCGCAGCGTCGTATCCCGTCTCCGGCACGACCGAGACGGCGGTTTCGCGGAACGCGTTCCACATGCTGCCCGTGCGCGCGCCGTAGCCGTCGAAGTATGCGTTGCCGACGCCCGGCGCGAGGCCCAGTTGCTCGGCCACGTGCGGCGCGATAAAGCGCCCGCCGAGCGTCGAGCCTTCCATCACGTAGAGCGAGCCGAATACGCTGCCGAGATCGGCGATCGGCGGCAAGCTGCGCGCGTTCGCGGTCACGATGGAGTCGGCCACTGCGACATCGCCACTGAGCGCGACGAGATCGGCGGCGAGCAGCGACGTCTTGCGGCGTTCATCGAAGAACGGGTGCAGCGACGCAGGCAGGCATGCGCCGACCGCGTCTTCCCACGGCGCCACGTAGCCGTATAGACGTTCGAGCAGCGCGATGTAATCGTCGCGCTGCAAGCCGTCCCGCATGAGATCGAGCGCATGCTCCAGACGGGAATGACACGCAGCGGTTTCTTGCTTCAGGCGGGACAGAAGGTCGTGTCGCATGTTCGGTTGTAAGGCTTGTTGCGCCGGATATGCGGCAAAAGGCAAGCTGGCTGGAAGGTCTTACCGGCCGGAGGAGCGTTGCGCGTGGCGTCCGGTAAAAACAGGCTGTGTTACCCGTTTTTTTCGAGACAGACGATCATTCTACGCAGGCGCTCCTTCTATGTCATGGACATCGGCGCTTGGGCGACACATCGGCCCGTTCTGCGCGTCACGGTTCGCTGCTTCTGCGGTCCGTATCGACGAGACCGCGTTCGATGTCCTCATGCGCCTGCTTGCCGACATCGCGCGGCGTTTCCTCGTCTTGCGACTGCACGCTCTGATCCGACTCGTGAGGCAGCGGGGGCTTCGCGCGGTCGTCGCTGGTTGCGTTGGCCTCGTCGTCCCGAGGCGCTTCGGGCGTGCTTCTGGGGTCGTCCTTTTCGGGTTTGTCCTTCGCCTGCTTCATGATGCGCTCCGCTTGCGCTCCGTTGGCGCTCCGGTTTCGTGAATCACCCGCGCGACCCGTCGATACCCAGGCGCTTTTTCATCTGCGCCGTGAGCCGCTGGCGCGCCTTGGCATAGCCTTCCCAGGGATCGGCCGTGAGCGCGTCCATCCGCTCGCGCGCATTGCCGATGTTCCACTGGTCGCCGCGCGTGGTGTCGTCGAGCTCGTCCCAACTGATCGGCATCGACGCGCCCATGCCCGGCCGCGCCCGCAGCGAGAACGCGCAGACCGTGCTCGAGCCGCGATTGTTGCGCAGGTAATCGACGAAGATCTTATCCTGCCGATTCTGCATGCCCATTTTCGCGGAGAAGAATTTCGGCAGCGTCTTGGCCATGAACTGCGCGACGGCCTGCGAGAAGCCCTTCATCTCGTCCCATCCTGCCTGCTTGGCGAGCGGCACGACCACATGCAGCCCCTTGCCGCCGCTCGTCTTGCAGAACGACGTGAGCCCGAGTTCTTCCAGCAGGCTGCGGGTCAGCTTCGCCGCTTCCACCATGCGATCCCAGCCGACGCCCTCGCCAGGATCGAGATCGAACACCATGCGATCCGGCTTTTCGATATTCGACGCCACCGAGTTCCACGTATGCAGTTCGATGGTGCCCATCTGCGCGGTGCCGACGAGCGCCTGCGCCGATTCGACTGTCAGAAGCGGCGGATGCCCGGGATCGACGTCCGGATGCTGCGTGATGTGCGGAATCGCGAGCCGCGCGCTGTGCTTCTGAAAGAACAGTTCGCCGCCGATATCGTCGGGCGCGCGCACGAGCGACACCGGCCGGTCCTGCAAGTGCGGCAGCATCCATTCGGCAATCGACGCGTAGTATTCGACGACATCGATCTTTCTCAGGCCTGTCGACTTGTCGATCACGCGGTCCGGATGGCTGATCTTCACGCCTTCGATTTCGGTCGCGTTCGCGCGGGACTTCGAGGCCGTTGTGGCCGCTGTTTTGGCCGCTGTCTTTTTCGCGGTCTTCGCCGCCGTCTTTCGCGCTTTGGGCGTCACTGTCTTCTCTTCCTCGGCATCGACCTTTTCGGCCGATGCCGGCTCTTCCTTCACGATCTGCCGCGCCGGTTTATCGTCGCGCAGACTGACGAACGATGCTTGTCGCACGATGCGCTCCTTGGTCCATTCCGCGAAATTGCACTCGGCCACGAGTTCGGGCTTCACCCAATGCACCGGCGTGCGGCTGCGTTCCTGCGGCTCCTTCTCGAACGGCATGCGATCGGTCGCGCGCTTGTCGAGTTCCTTCTTGACCGCAACGAGCATCGCGTGATCGAAGCCGGTGCCCACGCGCCCCGCGTATTGCAGCTTGCCCTTCGCGTCGTACACGCCGAGCAGGAGCGCGCCGAATTCTCCGCGGCTGCCGGACGGCTCCGAGTAACCCGCGACGACGAACTCCTGTCGGCGCCGGCACTTGAGCTTGATCCACGAGTTGCTGCGCCCGGAGACATATGTCGAGTCGATCCGCTTGCCGATGATCCCTTCGAGCGCCATGTCGCATGCGCTCTTGAGCAGGTCGTCGGCGCTGAAGGCGAAGTCTTCGGAATAGCGCAAGGCGGGGTCGTCGACCGGTTCGACGATCGCTTTCAAGAGCGCGCGGCGCTGCACGAGCGGCACGTTGCGCAAGTCGTAGCCGTTCAGGAACGCGAGGTCGAAGAAGTACACGACGATGCCCTGAGGACGCCCGACATCGAAGGCGTTTTGCAGCGCCTGAAAGTCCGGCAAGCCGCGGTCGTCCAGCACGACCGCTTCGCCGTCGAGCCAGCCGCTCTCGATATCGAGCTTCTCCAGCGCCTTCACCTGCTTCGGAAACTTGGCCGTCCAGTCGTTGCCGTTGCGCGTGAGGATGCGGATATCGCTCTTGCCCTTCGTTCGCTCGATGCGCGCGAGCACGCGATAACCGTCGAACTTGATCTCGTAGGACCAGTCGTCGCTGGGCGGCGCGGCATCGACGAGCGTGGCGAGTTGCGGCTTCAGAAGCGCGGGCAGCTTGGCTTTCTCGGCGCCTTCGATAGCCGGATCGTGCGACAGCGCCCGCAGCGATTCGCTGTTGCGCGTCGCGACGATATCCGGATGCGCGTGCCCGTTCGATGCGTCGCTCGGCGGGCGCGGCACCGTTCTGCGCGCCGCCGGCTTCGCCTTGCGCTCGTTGCGATCGCGCAGTTCGCCGTTTTCGAGCCGCGCGCCGAGCGAGTCGGAAAGCACGCTGCCGGGTTTCTTCAGGAGTACGTCGTATTCGGATTCGGGCCGCGCTTCCTCGTCGCGTTCCTTGATGAGAAACCACTGTTCCTTGTCGCCGCTGCCGCGCATGTGACTGCGCACGAGCGTCCAGCCGCCGTGCAGCTTTTCGCCGTCGAGCGTGAACTTGAGCTTGCCCTTTTCGTACTCGCGGGCGGCGTCTTCGACGGTGCCGGTCTGCGGCGCCCACGTCCCCCGATCCCACACGATGACGCTACCCGCGCCGTAATTGCCCTCGGGAATGTCGCCTTCGAACGAGCCGTAGTCGATCGGGTGATCTTCGACATGCACCGCCAGGCGCTTGACCGACGGATCGAGGCTCGGCCCTTTGGGCACCGCCCACGACTTCAGCGTGCCGTCGAGCTCGAGGCGGAAGTCGTAGTGCAGCCGCCGCGCGTCGTGTTCCTGAATCACGAAAGAAAGCGCCTGCGCGGGCGCCTTCTTGCGGCGCGCCGTTTTGCGCGCGACGGCCTTTTCGCCCGAAGGCTCGGGCGTTTCGTTGAAACGCCGCATCCGCTGATAGGTTTCGAGCTTGCCCGTCATCGTCGTGGAGTCCTTGTGTCGTCCGATGGCGCTTATCTCGCGCTAAGCGCGCTTGCGACGCGCCGTCTTGCGCGCCGGGCGCGCGGGTTCCTCGGCGGCGTCCTTACCTGCGTCATCGCTGCCGTCGTCGGCATTGCGGGAACTGCCGCCGCGCTTCGGCGCGCCGCCTTTCTTCAGGCTGCGCTTGAGCAGTTCGGACAGGTCGAGAATGTCCGCGCTTGCCTTCTCCTCGCCGCCTTCCTCGAACTTCATCACTTCGGCGACCTTGCCTTCCTTCACCTTCTTCTCGACGAGCGCCATGATGTCGTCGCGGAAGGTGTCGTGATACTTGGTCGGGTCCCACGAGTCGCTCATGTCGTCGATCAGACGCTTGGCCATGTCCAGTTCCTTCGTCGTGACGCCCGCCTTCTTGGTGTCTTCGTCCGGAAACGTGAACTGGCTGAAGTCGCGCACTTCATCGCCCCAGCGCAGCGTGTTGAGCGCAAGCGCGGGGCCGACCGGGATCAGCGCGGCCAGATGCTGCTTGTTATGCAGCACGACGCTCGCGATGCCTACCTTGCCGGTATCCTTCAACGCGTCGCGCAGGAGCGCATAGACCTTTTCGCCCTTGCGGTCGGGCGTGAGGTAATACGGCGTGTCGAGTGAGAGGAACGAGATCTCGGGAGCATCGACGAACGAGAGGATATCGACCGTCTGCGTCGACTCGGGATTCGCCGCGCGGATTTCGGCATCCGTCATCACGACGTACTTGCCCTTCTCGTACTCGAAGCCCCGCACGATGTTGTCGCGCGTGACGTCCTTGCCTGTGTTCTTGTTGATCTGCTTGTAGCCGATGGGGTCCATCGACCGTTTGTCGAGCAGATTGAATCCGACCTTCTCCGACTGCGTGGCCGGATAGAGTTGCACAGGCACGTGGACCAGCCCGAAGCTGATCGCGCCTTTCCAGATCATGTGCGGCATCGCGATTACCTCGCTGTCGGAACGGTCGATGCGTTGGCGGTTGGCATGTCGGCGGCGCGTTTCGGGCGCGACGCCATGCGCATCGGTTCTGGTAGCAGGAAGGATGCCAACATCGGCGGCCGCCTGCTGTTGGCGCAGGCGGGCAACGAAGACCGTTAGTTGCGCGATGATCTGCCGCGTTGAGGCGCGGCGCGAGCGACCTACTTCCGGCTCGCCGTGATGGTCAGCTGAGTGCCGTCATCGAGCGTGACGGTCTTCTTCGATCCGGTCGACGTCGGCATGTTGAAACGCACGATCTGGCTGACGCGCGAATCGACGGGACACTGCAATGCCTTGCCTCCGACCGTGACCTTGCTCGTGCCCTTCGGCGCATAGCCGCGAAAGCTCAGTTGCACGTTGGCCGAACCGTTGTCCGCGACGACGGGCGCAAAGCGGATCTGCACCTGGCGCACCGCTGCGCCGTCGGCGCCACGCGGGATCGACGAAAGCTGCGGGCAAGCGTCCGGCACCGCCTGCGCGCCCTTGGGGGCGGCCGCTTGCCAGGTGAAGTCATCGCTCTGGCCGGAGCGGATCGTGCGCGTCTCCTGTTCGTTGCCGAAGGTCTTCGACGTCATCTTGACCGTGTATTTGATCGGCCCGTCGTTCGGCGCTTCGGACAAGACGCGAATGCCGGGCGTGGCGTGCGCGGCCGCAAGCACGCCGCCAGCGACGGCGGCTGCGAAGGCGCCGCGCACTGCGTTCGAGAGTCGATTCATCCGGCATCTCCTGAATAAGCGCGAGAGCAATCCGGCGTGGCGGGCGCCGGATCGGCTTAAGGCGGAGTCAGTCTAGCGCCGAGGATGCGCGGGCTTCGTCGGGGAAAACCCGAGCCCGCGCACGCCGGAAAAAATGCGCCGAAGCGTTTCAGAAACCCGTCATCACCAGCTTGCCGATCGCGCGCCCTTCTTCCAGAAGGCGATGCGCTTCTCTGAGATTCGCTGCGTTGATCTTTCCGAGGATCTTGCCGAGCGTCGTGCGGATGATGCCTGCGTCGATCAGCCGCGCCACTTCGGACAACAGCTTGTGCTGCTCGATCATGTCGGGCGTCTGGAACATCGCGCGCGTGAACATGAACTCCCAGTGAAACGCCGCGCTTTTCGCCTTCAGCAGTTCGACGGGAAGCGGCGCTGCGTTCTCGACGATCGTGCAGATGCCGCCCTGCGGCTTCACGACTTCGGCCGCGGCCGGGAAATGCTTGTCGGTGTCGTTGAAGATGAGCACGTAGTCGACCTGCGGAATGCCGGCGTCCTTCAGTTGCGCCGGAATGCTCTCGAAGTGATTGACGATGCGATCCGCGCCCAGCTCCGTCGCCCATTTCGCCGACTCGGGCCGCGACGCCGTCGCGATCACATGGAGCTTCGCCACTTGCTTGGCGAGCTGAATACCGATCGAGCCGACGCCGCCCGCGCCGCCGATGATGAGCACGGTCTTGCCCGCGTCCTTGCCTTCGGCGGACACCTTCAGCCGGTCGAATAACGCTTCCCATGCCGTGAGCGTGGTGAGCGGGAGCGCGGCCGCGTGCGTGAAGTCGAGCGACTTCGGCTTCGCGCCGACGATGCGCTCGTCGATCAGATGGAATTCGCTGTTCGCGCCTTGCCGCGTGATGTCGCCGGCGTAATAGACGGCATCGCCCACTTTGAAGAGCGAGACGTCCGGACCGACGGCTTCCACGACGCCGGCAGCGTCCCAGCCGAGCACGCGCGGGCTTTCCTCGATCTTGTCCTTCGGCGCGCGCACTTTGGTGTCGACCGGATTCACCGCGATGGCCTCGATTCTCACGAGCAGATCGCGACCGGTCGGCGTGGGCTTATCGACTTCGATGTCGACGAGCGATTCAGGATTCGAAATCGGCAAGTAGCGGGTCAAACCGATGGCTTTCATGGCGTGTCCTTGGTGAGGTGACTTTTGATTCTTAATGCAAACGGTGACTGCATCGTAGCGCGCGTCACGCTTTCGCAAAACCGCGATAATGCAGGAAACATTTTTTGGGAAATCCATCGAATGGCGAGCGACGCATGGGTTGAAGGACACGCGCGAGACCGGCTCGATCTGCTCGACGTGAGCCTTTTCGTGCGCGCGGCGGCGCTGGCGAACCTGTCGTCGGCGGCGCGCGAGTTCGGCTTGTCGCCGGCCGTGGCGAGCGCGCGGATCGCGGGTCTGGAGCGCATGCTGGGCGCGCGGCTGCTGCATCGGACGACGCGGCGCGTGAGCGTCACGCAGGAAGGCGAGATCTTCGCGGCGCATGCGCGCCAGTTGCTGGATGCGGCAGAAGCGGCGCGCGCGTCGGTCGGCCGGGCGCTCGCGGAGCCCCACGGGAGGCTGCGCGTGACGATGCCCTCATCGCTCGGCCGTCAGCACATCTCGCCGCTGATTCCGGCATTCCTCGCCCAATATCCAAGCGTGACGATGGACTTGCGCATGACGGATCAGATCGTCGATCTCGTGGATGAAGGCATCGACCTCGCGATACGCATCGGCGCGTTGAAGGACTCGACGCTCGTCGCGCGCAAGCTTGCGAGCAACCGGCGCGTGCTGTGCGCGTCGCCCGCTTACCTGGAGAAACACGGCACGCCGCGCCATCCCGCCGACCTTGCGCAGCACGAATGCGTGATTCTCGCCGATCAGCGGGACTGGAGTTTCGTCACGCCGACCGGCGTGATCGATGTGCGCGTGTCCGGCCGGCTCGTCACGGACAACGGCGAGGTCATCCGCGATGCGCTCGCGGCAGGCATCGGCATCGGGCTGAAGTCGACGTGGAGCGTGGCGCCGTTGCTCGCGAGCGGAGAACTCGTCACCGTGCTCGATGACTATCCTATCGCGCAGACGGTCGCGATCTGGGCGGTGTATCCGAGTCGCGCGTTCGTTCCGCCGAAGACGCTGGCGTTCATCGAGTTTCTTGCGGGAAGGTTCGGGGACCCGCCTTACTGGGACGTGGAGCCGGCGGCGGTGATGCGTTAGCAGGTTTTGCGTTTTGCATGCCGCATGCAGGAGGCCGCATGCAAAATGCCAAGCATTCCCGCCCGGCGTCGAGGTCGCGCCCCTCGCGTACATCTCGCGAGGCGGTTCGGCCACCCGCCGTACCGAGACCGTCGAATAGGCTGCGGCTGCGGTCGTGCGGTAGGGAGTTCTGTGTTTTGCATGCACCGTGCCCTATGCCGCATGCAAGATGCCAACGCTGCTCGCAGGCGTTGAGGTAGCCCCCGCCCGTACATCTCGCAAAGCGGTTCGGCGAGCCGCCGTATTGGCGAGTCGAACCGGCTGCGGTCGTGCGGTAGGGAGGTTCGCGTACTGCATGCCGCATGCATGATGCCGCATGCAAAATGCCAAGCATGCCCGCCCGGCGTCGAAACAACGCTAGCCCCGTACAATACCCGCTTCCCGCGCCATCGCTCGACAAACACCCGCTCCGATGAACCTCGTCATTCAAAGCCCCGCCCCGATCGCCGATTCGCACTTGCGGCCGCTTGCCGCCCTCGCCCGCTCGCGCACCGCTTCGCGTATCGACGACACGCTCTTGCGCCTCGTCGATGCCGATCCGCTTCAGCGTCCCGACGTCGATGCCTATTGCGGGACGCACGCGCTCGACTATGCGTACATCGAGCCGCAAGCGCAGCTTTCGGATTTCGGTCTCGTTGCCATGGACATGGACTCGACGCTGATCACCATCGAATGCATCGACGAGATCGCGGACTTTTGCGGGCTGAAGGCCGAAGTCGCGGCCATCACGGAAGCGTCGATGCGCGGTGAGATCAAGGACTTCAACGAAAGCCTCACGCGCCGCGTCGCTCTGCTGAAGGGGCTGGACGCCACGGCGCTCGAACGCGTCTACGAAGAACGCCTGCGACTGTCGCCGGGCGCCGAACGCATGCTGGAAGGCGCGCGCGCGGCGGGACTGAAGACGCTGCTCGTGTCCGGCGGCTTCACGTTCTTCACCGAGCGGCTGAAAACGCGGCTCGGGCTCGACTACACGCGTGCGAACACGCTCGAAATCGTCGATGGCAAGCTGACCGGCAAGGTCATCGGGGAAATCGTGAATGCCGACGTGAAGGCGCGCACGCTGCGCGAGACGTGCGAGAAGATCGGCATCGATCCCGAGCGGGCGATTGCAATGGGCGACGGCTCCAACGATCTGAAGATGATGGCCGAAGCCGGCCTGTCCGTGGCGTTTCGCGCGAAGCCCGTCGTGCGCGAGTCGGCGAGCGTCGCGTTCAACTTCGTCGGACTGGACGGACTGCTTCGGCTGTTCTGATCACGCGAACGCTTTGCCCAGCGCGGATTCGATATCCGCGCGCAAATCCGCTTCATCTTCCAGACCCACGTACAGCCGCACCAGCACGCCTTCGTGCGGCCATTGCGACGCGGTGCGCATCGAGCGCACGTTGTAGGGCATCGCGAGGCTATGCGCGCCGCCCCAGCTCCAGCCGATCGAGAACAGCTCGAGCGCCTCGACGAACGCATCGACCTCTTCGGCGCTGTAGCGGGCATCGAATACGATCGAGAACAGACCGCCCGCGCCGCCCGAAAAGTCGCGTGCGAAAAACTCGTGGCCGGGGCAATCGTCGAGCGCGGGATGCAGAACCGCCGCCACTTCGGGGCGCGTCTTGAGCCACCGCGCGAGCGCGAGCGCCGAGCGGTCGTGCGCTTCGTAGCGCAGTTTCATCGAAGGCAGGCTGCGCAAGACGAGCGATGCATCGTCCGCCGACACACCGACGCCCAGCCGCATGCGCGCGCGCTTGAGCTTCTTGTGCAATTCGACATCGCGCGTGATGGTTGCGCCCATCAAAATGTCGCTGCCGCCCGACTGGTACTTCGTCAGCGCCTGCACCGAAATATCGACGCCGTGATCGAACGGCTTGAACGCGAGTCCCGCCGAGAACGTGTTGTCGATCGCGGTCACGATGCCGCGCGCCCGCGCGACCGCCGTAATCGCCGGCACGTCCTGCACTTCCATGGTGACCGAGCCGGGCGCTTCGAGCCAGATGAGCTTCGTGTTGGGACGGATCGAATCGGCGATGCCGGCGCCGATCATCGGATCGTAGTAGCTGACTTCGAGGCCGAAGTCGCTCGCGAGCCAGTCCGCATGCTCGCGATTCGGCGAGTACGCGTTGTCCGGCATAAGCACGTGATCGCCCGCTTTGACGAGGCCGAAGTACACGTTCGAGATCGCCGCGAGGCCGGACGGCTGCAAAAGCGCATGCTCGCCACCCTCGATTGCGGCGAGGCGCTGGGCAAGCGCGATCGTCGTCGGGGTGCCGTGCAGGCCGTAGCGCCACTTGGAGTCGTCGCTCCAGACGAGCGCGCGCATGGTCGCGAGGTCCGGAAAAACGACCGTCGAGGCCCGCGCCACCGGCACGGAGAACGACTCGAAGCCGGGCGTGATGCGGTCGTCCGGCTGGACGATGCGCGTTTGCAGGTCTCGGTCCTTGCTGCTGGAATCGGTCATGGGCTTGCTGTCAGCGTGAATGAAGGAAGGCGTTATTCGCCGATGATGACGTTCGTCGTGCCGCCCACGGCGTTCGGCGGCGAGGAAGGCAACGCAGGCGGCGCGGGTTCGAGCGAAGGCGCGGCGGGCGCGGCAACAGTGCCGGTGCTAGCCGGCGCGCGCGGCAGCATTACGCCGGCCACGGCAGGCCGCAACTCGAAAGGCTGCGCATTGGAATCGTCCGGGTCCATGCGCTCGCCCGAGACGCTTCCGTCCGCCTCGAACTTGCCGACCCAGTTGCCGGTGATGTGCGTGCCGTCGTTCGACTCCTCGATTTCGAGCGTTTCGCCGTCGCGGTCGCCCGCCACGAGAATCACCGTCGGACTGCCGGCGAAGCGATACTCGCCATGCACGCCGGACGCGTCATCGGTCTTGGCGCCGAGCTTCATCTCGATCTGCTTGCCGCCGAGCGTGCCCACGTAGCGCGGAAAGCGCGCGTACTCCGGATTCGGCGCAAGCGGCTTTTGCGGCGGCAGCGCTAGCGTCCGGATCGCCTTGTCGGCGCCGTATGATTCGCCGCTCGGCGCGCTTCGGGCGCTTGCGGACGCCGACGCCGATGCATCCGGCGGCATCGGCGAATTGCAGCCCGCGAGCGCGAGCGCCGCGGCCAAGCCGGCGGTCATCGTCAGCGCGGCCGGCAAGCCCGGCCGCTTCGTTGCCTTCGTTGCTTCTCTCATCCTTCTTTCCTTCGATACCACGTCAAATACGCTCGAAGATCGCGGCGATCCCCTGCCCGCCGCCGATGCACATCGTCACGAGCGCGTAACGCCCGCCAATGCGCTGGAGCTCGTACAGCGCCTTCACCGTGATGAGCGCGCCGGTCGCGCCGATCGGATGTCCGAGCGAAATGCCGGAGCCGTTCGGGTTCACCCTCGCGGGATCGAGGCGCAACTCCTGCGTGACCGCGCAGGCTTGCGCGGCGAACGCTTCGTTGGCTTCGATCACGTCGAGATCGTCGACGGAAAGCCCGGCGCGCTCCAGCACCTTGCGCGTGGCCGGCACCGGGCCGATGCCCATGATGGTCGGATCGACGCCCGCGTGCGCGTACGCGACGAGCCGCCCGAGCGGCCGCGCGCCGCGCTTCTCCGCGACGCCGCGTTCCATCAGCACGACGGCCGCCGCCGCGTCGTTGATGCCCGACGCGTTGCCCGCCGTCACCGTGCCGTTCTCCTTCGCGAACACCGGCTTCAGCTTCGCGAAGTCCTCCGCCGTCGCGTTCATGCGCACGTGCTCGTCGCGGTCGAACACGGTGTCGCCCTTCTTCGACGCCAGCGTGATCGGCAGAATCTGCTCCTTGAAGTAGCCGGCCTCGATGGCGTTGGCCGCGCGACGGTGCGATTCGAGCGCGAGCGCGTCCTGCGCCTCGCGCGTGATGCCGTACTGGTTCGCGACGTTCTCGGCCGTCACGCCCATGTGAATCTTGTGGAACGGGTCGTTCAGCGCGCCCAGCATCATGTCGACGACGCGCGCATCGCCCATGCGCTGGCCGAAGCGCGCGGCGGGCATCACGTACGGCGCGCGGCTCATGCTTTCCGCGCCGCCGCCGATGGCGATGTCCGCATCGCCGAGCAGAATCGACTGCGCGGCCGACACGATCGCCTGCAAGCCCGAGCCGCACAGCCGGTTCACCGTGAGCGCGGGCGCGTGCTGCGACACGCCGCCGTCGAGCGCCGCGACGCGCGCCAGATACATGTCGCGCGGCTCGGTCTGGATCACGTTGCCGAACACGACGTGTCCGACTTCCTCGCCCGCGACGCTCGCGCGGGACAGCGCCTCGCGCACCACGCGCGCCCCGAGATCGGTCGGCGTGAAATCCTTGAGCGCGCCGCCGAAACCGCCGATTGCCGTGCGCACGCCGCTTGCCACCACCACTTCGCGTTCCATGTCGTCTCCTTTGCCTATCGAATGATTTTATGAAAGCTCAGGCCAGCGCTCGTTCGACGGCCGCCCGGTCCGGAATCGGCGCGACGGCGCCGAAGCCTTGCGTCGACAAGGACGCCGCCGCGTTCGCGTAGTGCGCGGCCGCGAAAGGATCGTCGCCCGCGACGAGCCGCGCGATGAACGCGCCGCCGAAGCAATCGCCCGCGCCGGTCGCATCGACCGCATTGACGACGCGGCCCGGCACCACGCGCCGCTCGTCCGGCGTCGCGATATACGCGCCTTCCGCGCCGAGCTTCATCGCGACGATTTTTGGGCCGAGCGCGAGCAGCGTATCGACGATGGCGTCTTTGTCTTCGTGGCCCGTGAGCACGGTGACGTCGTCCCAGCTCGGCAGACAGATATCGCTCTGGCGGATTGCTTCGAGCATCACCGCGCGGGCGCGCGCGAGCGGCCAGAGCTTGAGCCGCAGGTTCGTGTCGAAGCTGACCCGCACGCCGTTGCTGCGCGCATGGTCGATGGCGGCGAACGCGGCATCGCACGCGCTCACGCCGATGGCGAGACTGATGCCCGACAGATGCACGACTTTCGCCGCCGCGATCATGTCGAGCGGCAGATGCGACGGCGCATAGCGGCTCGCCGCCGACCCCGCGCGCAGATAGTCGAAGCGATGCCCGCTCGCGCCGTGCGACACGAAATAGACGCCCGTTGGCGCGTCCGGATCGACGCGAACGGCGGACGTATCGACGTTCTCCGCACGCCACAGATCGAGCAGCAGTTGCCCGAACCCATCGTTGCCGACCGCCGAAACGAAGCCCGTCGCCGCGCCCTGCCGCGCCGCCGCGATCAGAAAGTTCGATACGTCGCCGCCGAAGCCTTGCAGATACGTCGGCTCGTCACGTTTCGCCTGATTGAACTCGATCATCGCCTCGCCGAGCGCGAGGATGTGCGGCGTGTGGGGGGGCATCGGTCAGACCTCGCCCCAGAGATCGTGGCCGTCCGCGCCCGTGATCTTCACCGAAACGAAGTCGCCTGCCTTGTAGCGCTTGGACGCCTTCGTCGGCGGCGCGATATACACGACGCCGTCGATTTCCGGCGCATCCGCCGCCGTGCGCCCGATGCCGCCTTCCGCGCTGATTTCATCGACGAGCACTTTCAGCGTCTTGCCGACTTTCTTCTTCATGCGCTTTGCCGACAGTTCCTCGGCCAGTTCCATGAAGCGCGCGCGGCGTTCCTCGCGGACCTCGTCGGGCAGCGCGCCGTCGAGTTCGTTGGCGGTCGCGCCTTCGACCGGCGAATACGCGAAGCAGCCGACGCGATCCAGATCCGCTTCCTCGATGAAGTCGAGCAGCGTCTGAAACTGCTCTTCCGTCTCGCCCGGAAAGCCCGCGATGAACGTGCTGCGAATCGTCAGATCCGGGCACATGGCGCGCCATGCCTTCACGCGCTCCAGCACCTTTTCGGCATTGGCCGGGCGCTTCATGCGCTTGAGCACTTCAGGATGCGCGTGCTGGAACGGCACGTCGAGATACGGCAGCACGTGGCCTTTGAGCGGCCCTTCCGCCATCATCGGGATGACTTCATCGACGCTCGGATACGGATAGACGTAGTGCAGGCGCACCCACGCGCCGTACTGCGCGGCCAGTTCGCCCAGCGCGCCGACGAGTTCGGTCATGCGCGTCTTGAGCGGCTTGCCGTTCCAGAAACCGGTGCGGTACTTCACATCGACGCCGTACGCGCTCGTGTCTTGCGAGATGACGAGCAGTTCCTTCACGCCCGACTTGAAGAGATTCTCGGCTTCGAGCATCACTTCCGCGACGGGACGCGAAACGAGATCGCCGCGCATCGACGGAATGATGCAGAACGTGCAGCGGTGGTTGCAGCCTTCGGAAATCTTGAGATACGCGTAATGGCGCGGCGTGAGCTTGATGCCGGCCGGCGGCACGAGATCGACGAACGGATCGTGCGGCTTCGGCAAGTGCGCGTGAACCGCGTTCATCACTTCGTTGGTCGCGTGCGGGCCGGTCACGGCGAGCACCTTCGGATGCACTTCCTCGATGAGCCCGCTGCCGCTCGCGCTCTTTTTCGCGCCGAGGCAGCCGGTCACGATGACCTTGCCGTTTTCGTTGAGCGCCTCGCCGATAGCGTCGAGGCTTTCCTGCACGGCTTCGTCGATGAAGCCGCAGGTGTTGACGACGACGAGGTCGGCGCCGTCATAGCTGCCGGAGATTTGATAACCCTCGGCGCGCAACTGGGTGATGATCTGCTCCGAATCGACGAGGGCTTTCGGGCAGCCGAGGCTGACCATGCCGATCTTCGGCGCGGAGTTCGTCTTGACGATTGAATCTAGGGAATTTTTCACGGGGAAACGGTCGGATGAGGGGCGTCGCCGGACGCACGAGGCCAATCCCGTATTTTACCCCGGAGCATCCGGGAAGCCGTTCCGGGCCGCTGGCCCGAAGCGAGAACGCCCGGCTTCCCTACTTCTTGTCCCCTGACGGCGCGCTCGGCGTCGGGAACGGGAACGTGTTGAACATCGTCTTCGCCTGATTCTGCATCTGCTCCTGCATCTGCACGAACATGTTCTTCGACTGCTCGATGTAGCTCGTCATCATGCCCTGCATCATCGGGGCCTGCATGTTCATGAACTGCGACCAGACTTCCGGATTGAGCGCGTTGCCGTCGTAGATGCCCTTGCTCTGCTCCGAGAGCTTCTGCTGGATGTCGATGAACGCCTGGATGTTCTTCTCCAGATACGTGCCCATCATGCCCTGCATCGCGTGGCCGTAGAAGCGGATGATCTGCGAAAGCATCACCGACGAGAACATCGGCAAGCCGCCGCTCTCTTCTTCCAGAATGATCTGCAACAGGATGCTGCGCGTCAGGTCGTCGTTGGACTTGGCGTCGAGCACCTTGAAGTCTTCCTGATCGAGCACGAGCTGCTTCACGTCGGACAACGTGATGTAGGTGCTCGTCTCCGTGTCATAGAGCCGCCGGTTCGGATATTTTTTGATGAGTCGTTCGGCGGATTTCTTTGTAGTAGTCGTGGTGGTCATTGAACGCCTTCAAAACGCGAGACTTTACTGCGATGGCAGCAAGCATGTCTTGCGTTGTCGCAAAAAAGCGTTGCTGCGGGTTCGCCGCATCGTTGATGTATCCGGCAGGCGGCATTCGCCGGCGCGGGCGCCCCATGCGCCCGCCGGCGATCGCGGCCCGTCAGCCCATGTGCAAACCACCGTTGAGCGAGAAATCCGCCCCGGTGGCGAAACCCGATTCCTCCGACGCGAGCCACGCGACGATCGAGCCGATCTCGTCCGGCGTGCCGAGTCGCCGCACCGGAATGGTCGCGACGATCTTCTCCAGCACTTCCGGGCGAATGGACTTCACCATGTCCGTGCCGATATAGCCCGGCGAGACCGTGTTGACCGTTACGCCCTTGGTCGCCACTTCCTGCGCGAGCGCCATGGTGAAACCGTGAATGCCGGCCTTGGCCGTCGAATAGTTCGTCTGGCCGAACTGGCCTTTCTGCCCGTTCACCGACGAAATATTGATGACCCGGCCCCAGCCGCGCTCGACCATGCCGTCGATCACCTGCTTCGTGACATTGAAGAGACTCGTCAGATTCGTGTCGATGACCGCGGTCCAGTCCTCGTGCGTCATCTTGCGGAACACGACATCGCGCGTGATGCCCGCGTTGTTGACGAGCACATCCACTTCGCCGACTTCGGCCTTCACCTTGTCGAACGCGTTCTTGGTCGATTCCCAGTCGCCGACGTTGCCCTCGGAGGCGATGAAGTCGAAGCCGAGCGCCTTCTGGTCTTCGAGCCATTTCACCCGGCGCGGAGAGTTCGGACCGCAACCTGCCACGACCGTGAAGCCGTCCTTGTGCAGCCGCTGGCAGATGCTGGTGCCGATGCCGCCCATCCCGCCGGTTACATACGCTACGCGCTTCGTCATGCTCGACTCCTCGTTCGTTATGCGGTGCGCCCGGGGGCGCCGCCCGCTTGTCCCTTCCCTATTCCGACCCGGCCTCGCTCTACAGCCGCTCGACCGCCAGCGCGACGCCCATGCCGCCGCCGATGCACAGCGACGCGAGGCCCTTCTTCGCCTCGCGCTTCTGCATTTCGTGCAGCAGCGTGACCAGAATGCGGCAGCCCGATGCGCCGATCGGATGCCCGATCGCAATCGCCCCGCCGTTCACGTTGATCTTTTCCTGATCCCAGCCCATCTGCTTGTGCACCGCGAGCGCCTGCGCGGCGAATGCTTCGTTGATCTCCATCAGGTCGAGATCGTCGATGCTCCAGCCCGCGCGTTCCAGACAGCGCTTCGAGGCCGGCACCGGGCCCATGCCCATGATCTTCGGATCGACGCCCGCGCTCGCGTACGCCTTGATGCGCGCGAGCGGCGTGAGGCCCAGCGCCTCGGCCTTCTTCGCCGACATGACGACCACCGCCGCCGCGCCGTCGTTGATGCCCGATGCGTTCGCCGCCGTCACCGTGCCTTCCTTCGAAAACGCGGGTTTCAGTCCCGCGAGCGCTTCGGCGGTCACGCCGTGGCGCACGAATTCGTCGGTGGCGAACTGGATCGGCTCGCCTTTGCGCTGCGGAATCGAAACCGGCACGATCTCGTCGTCGAAGCGGCCGGCCTTCTGCGCGGCCTCGGCTTTGTTCTGCGAGAGCGCGGCAAACGCGTCCTGCGCTTCGCGCGTGATGCCGTATTCCTTCGCGACGTTCTCCGCCGTCGTGCCCATGTGGTAGTTGTTATAGACGTCCCACAGGCCATCGACGATCATCGAGTCGATCAGCTTCGCATCGCCCATGCGGAAGCCGTCGCGCGAGCCGGGCAGCACGTGCGGCGCCGCGCTCATGTTCTCCTGGCCGCCCGCGACGATGATCTCCGAATCGGCCGCGATGATCGCGTTGGCCGCGAGCATCACTGCCTTGAGTCCGGAGCCGCAGACCTTGTTGATCGTCATGCCGGGGACCATTTCGGGCAAGCCGGCCTTGATGACCGACTGGCGCGCCGGGTTCTGGCCCGATCCCGCGGTCAGCACCTGACCCAGAATGACTTCGCTGATTTGCTCGGGCTTGAGACCCGCGCGTTCGAGCACCGCGCGAATCACGGTTGCGCCCAGTTCCGGCGCTGCGATCTTCGCAAGCGAGCCGCCGAATTTGCCGACCGCGGTGCGCGCGGCCGATACGATCACTACGTCAGTCATTTCCGTTTCCTTTGGCGTCGAATGTTAGAGCGGTTTGTGCGGCCGATCCGTTCGCGCCTGTCAACTGTCGCGCTTGAGGACGTAACGGCCCGGAGCCGCCTCGATCACAGGATAATCCTTCGAGCCGAGCCCTGCGCTCGCCTTCTGCTGCTCGCCGGACTGCTTGGCAAGCCACTGCGTCCACGCCGGCCACCAGCTGCCGGGATGCTCGCTCGCGGCCTCGAACCACGCGTCCGCGGTCTCCGGCAGGCGCTCGCCCGCGCTATCGAGCATCCAGAAACTGCGCTTGTTTTTCGACGGCGGATTGATCACGCCCGCGATATGCCCCGATGCACCGAGCACGAAGGTCTGCGGCCCGGAAAGCAGCGGCGCCGAAGCATACGCCGATTTCCACGGCACGATATGGTCTTCGCGCGAGCCATAGATGAATGTCGGCGTCGTGATGGTCGACAAGTCGATGGGCACGCCGAGCACCGTCACCGCGCCCGGCTCGCGCAGCTTGTTTTCCAGATACGTGTTGCGCAGATACCAGACGCACATGGGACCGGGCAGGTTCGTCGAATCGCTGTTCCAGTAGAGCAGATCGAACGCTTGCGGCGTGCGGCCCTTCAGGTAGTTATCGACGACGTAATTCCACACCAGATCGTTCGGGCGCAGATACGAGAACGTGTTGGCGAACTCGATGCCGCGCATGAGTCCCGGCGGCGCGCCGTTCTTGCCGCCGATGGTCTGCTCGCGCATCGCCACGTGCGCCTCGTCGACGAAGACGTCGAGCACGCCCGTGTCGGAGAAGTCGAGCATCGAGGTAAGCAGGGTCATCGACGCGGCCGGCTCGTTGCCGCGCGCCTTCTCGACGGCGAGCGCGGTTGCGAGCATCGTCCCGCCGATGCAGAAGCCGAGCGTGTTCATCTTGTCCGCACCGGAGATGTCGGAGACCACGCTCATCGCCTGCATCACGCCTTCGCCGACGTAATCGTCCCATGTCTTGTGAGCAATGGACTGGTCCGCATTGCGCCACGAGATCATGTACACCTGCTGGCCCGATTCGAGCGCATGACGTACGAGCGAGCCTTCCGGCGAAAGATCGAGGATGTAGAACTTGTTGATGCACGGCGGCACGATCAGAAGCGGCCGCGCGTAGACCTTCGGCGCGAGCGGCTTGTACTGAATGAGCTGCATGAGCTCGTTCTCGTACACGACCGCGCCTTCGGTCGTCGCGACGTTCTTGCCGATGGCGAACACCGATTCGTCCGACTGCGAGATCTTGCCGCGCTGCATGTCGTTGAGCAGGTTCAGCATGCCCTGACGCAGGCTTTCGCCCTTGCTTTCGATGAGCGCCTTCTGCGCCTCGGGATTGAGCGCGAGATAGTTGCTCGGCGCGGCCGCGGCGGCCCACTGCTGCACGGCGAAGCGAATGCGCTCGCGCGTCTTCGGGTCGCTCTGCACGGCGTCGGCGAGTTCCTGAAGATAGCGCGCGTTCAGCAGATACCATGCGGCCGTGAACGCGAACGCGGGCGTCGATTGCCACGCGGTGTCCTTGAAGCGCCGATCCTTGAGTGCGGCCGGATCGATGCTCTGTCCGCTCGCCTGCTTCATCAGTTCGCCGACGTCGCGCGTGTAGTCGCTTTGCAGCTGATGCAGGCGTTCCGGCGCGATGGCCGCCGTCGGAATCTTGGGCAGCGTCGGCAAGCCCTGCATGGCCGCGCCGAAGCCCGGCATGCTGCTCGCGAGCTTCGCGAATTCGGCGAGACCGTTCATCTTCGCGAGGTCGGGCATCTGCGGCATGCTCGCGATGGTCGGGAATGCGGTCGGAAATCCACCGGGGAGCGTGCCTGGAAGCGCGCCGGGCAGACCGCCGAAACCGTGGAACGGGAAGCCGCCGAATGCCGAAGAAGGCGAAGCGCCGCCGTTTGCGGACGCGCCGTCAGCCGCCGGATTCGCCGGATTCGTCTGTTGAGTGAATTTCGCCCACTGCGCCGGATCGGCGACCGCGCGCCACGCATTCAGCCATTGCTCGAATGCCTGCTGTACGCCTGCCGTGTTGTCGGCTGCTGGCTGCGCCGTGGTGCTGTCTTCGGCGGCGGTACGGGAGCGGGAAGATGAAGAGGATGTATTGGAAGCCATACCCGCCTTTGACCTCTGAGTCTCGAAAGACTGATTGCTGATGCAGGCATTGCCGGGCCGTCTCGGCCAGCGCGCGAAAGTATGGGTGCGCCTTTGCGCGCCGGGCGGAAGCCGCCCGCGCTACGCCGTGCCCGATTGAACACAATTCTGCGAACATTCTTGCGCTTGGGCGTCAAGCATGTCAATGCTTCGTCCCGATTTTGCCGCAGTGCGATGTTTTTATAATTATCGTTTTCCCCCATGAAAGAAATGCTCGTTTGCCGCGCGTTTCCGGGCGTTGGGTGATGCGGCTTCTCGATCAGTCGGCGAGCCAGATCATCGCGGCCATGCGGCCCGTCACGCGGTCGCGCCGGTAGGAATAGAAGCGCGTTTCTTCGGTCACCGTGCAGTGCGTTCCACCGTGAATGCGCGCCGCGTCGATACCGATATCGGCGAGTCGCAACCGCGCGAGCGCGTAAATGTCCGCGAAGTATTTGCCGGGCGTGCCGGTCGCCTTGAACGCGGCCGCGGTCGCATCGCGTCGATGCGCCCCGCTCGCGGCGACGAAGGCGTCGAGCACGTCTTCGCCGACTTCGAACGCATCTGGCCCGATCGCCGGTCCGAGATAAGCGTTGAGTGCCGATGCCGGCGCGCCCGCGAGCGCCGCGACGCGCTCGCCGGTCTTCTCGACGATGCCGCCCGCGAGCCCGCGCCAGCCCGCATGCGCCGCGCCGACCGCGCGGCCTTCGTCATCGCAAAAGAGCACGGGCAGGCAGTCCGCCGTCATCACGACGCAGACGACGCCCGCCCGATCCGTCACGCTCGCGTCGGCGCGCGTCGGTCCGGACGCCCGCGCCTCGATGACCGCGTGGGCGTCTTCGACTTGCGTGCCGTGGATCTGTTCGAGCCACGCGGCATCGCGCGCGCCGGTCAGCGCGAGCGCGCGGCGGCGATTCTCCTGCACGGCGGCGGGCGCATCCCCGGTCGAAAGTCCCAGATTCAAACCGCCCGCTTGCGGCGCGCCGCCGTCATACGGCGCCTCGCTCACGCCGCCCGCACGCGTCGTCACGAATGCGCGAACACGCGGCGCCACGCGCCATTGCGGCCAGAGGCAGTGTTTCGGGTCCAATGCTTGTGACTGCGCCGCGTGTGAATCGGTCATGCTTCGTCGTCCTCGTAATCGTCGTCTTCATCCCAATCTTCATCGGCCTCATAGACCTGCACGAACTCTTCGTCTCCATCGTCCTCGTCGAATTCCGCTTCCTCTTCGCGTCCGAATCCGAGTGCGGCGGCGAGCGCGGTCATATCCTCGGGCACGTCGGCGCGCCAGTGCACTGCCTTGCCCGTCACCGGATGGATCAGGCCGAGCCGCCACGCATGCAGCGCCTGCCGCGCGAAGCCGTCGGGCAGCGGCGTCACCGAACGCTTGCCGCGCGCGCGCCCGTAGACCGGATCGCCCAGAAGCGGATGTCCGACGTGCGCGCAATGCACGCGAATCTGGTGCGTTCGGCCCGTTTCGAGATCGCAATGAATGGCGCTCACCGGCTGGCCCTGCCATCTCGCCCGGTCGATAGTGCGAAAGTGCGTGCGCGCGGGCTTGCCCGCCGCGCTCTGCACGACCGCCATGCGCGTGCGTTCGCGCGGATCGCGGCCGATCGGCGCGTCGATGGTGCCGTCTTCCGGCATGGTGCCCCATACGAAAGCGACATAGCGGCGCTTGACCGTACGCGCCTGCAACTGACGCACGAGGTCCGTTTGCGCTTCGAGCGTGCGCGCGACGACCATCAGCCCGGACGTCTCCTTGTCCAGCCGATGCACGATGCCCGCGCGCGGCAAGCCGGCCGCGGCGCTGCCGTAGCGATGCAGCAGGCCGTTCAGCAGCGTGCCGCTCCAGTTGCCGGCCGCGGGATGCACGACCATCCCCGCGGGCTTGTTGATGACGACGAGCGCCTCGTCTTCGTAGACGATGTCGAGCGGCACCGGCTCGGGCGTGAAGGCAAGTTGCTCGGGCAACAGATCCGGGACGAGCGAAATGGTCGCGCCGAGCGGCACCGGCTGGCGCACTTTCGCGCTCGCGCCGTCCACCAGCACGCGGCCCTCTTCGATCCAGCTTTGCAGACGGCTGCGCGAAAACTCCGGGAAAACCTTGGCAAGCACCTTGTCGAGCCGGTCGCCCGCAAGTTCGTCGGGCACGCGCGCCGTGCGGGGCGCATCGGCGCCTGGTTGCTGTCCCGCGCCGGCTTCCGATTCGGGCAAAGCCGAGTCGTCGCCGTTGGCGCATGGGCTATAATCTTCGAGTTGGTCTTTGGTACGACGAGTACTTGAGCGAGTCATGTGAACGAGAGATTGACGGGAAGCAGCCGCGGTCTCGATCGAAGCCGACAGCCCGACGAGTCACCACGCGCAACCGTTGCGAGTCACGAAACGACGTGATTGACCGAGCAGCGCGCCGTGCGCAAAGACTGCACCGGAAGTACTGCCGCACACAGTTGGAATCAGTTAAGAAGCAAGCCAGAAATCAGCCCAGGAAATGCAAGCACTGATGCGAGCCTTCAACACCATTCATCGAGCGATGCAGCGATCGATCAAGTATCTGGCGCTGGCCGCGAGCGTCGCCATCGTCACGGCCTGCCACGGCCTGCCCGAGAAAACCGACGAAACGGCAACGTGGAATAACAACAAATTATATACGGAGGCCCAGGACGCGCTATCCGGCAGCGACTGGGGCAAGTGCGCCAAGTATTTCGAGGCGCTCGAAGGCCGCGACCCGTTCGGCCACTTCGCGCAGCAGGCGCAGATCAACGTCGCGTACTGCAACTGGAAGGACGGCGAAACCGCCTCGGCGGATCAGGCCATCGACCGTTTCATTCGCCTGCATCCGGATCATCCGGATATCGCGTATGCGTATTATCTGAAGGGCATGATCCACTTCAACGACGACCTCGGTCTCTTCGGCCGCTTCTCCGGCCAGGACATGAGCGAGCGCGATCCGAAGTCGCTGCGCGAGTCGTATGACGCGTTCAAGGTGGTCGTCGACAAGTATCCGCAAAGCAAATACGCGCCCGACGCCGCGCAGCGCATGCGCTATATCGTGAACGCGCTGGCGTCGCATGAAGTGCATGCCGCCGATTACTATTTCCGCCGCGGCGCGTATGTGGCCGCCATCAACCGGGCGCAGCTCGCCATTCGCGAATACAAGAACGCCCCGGCGACCGAAGACGCGCTGCATATCATGATGATGTCGTATCAGAGGCTCGATCAGCCGCAACTCGCCGACGACACCAAGCGCGTGCTGGCCGCGACGTTCCCGGACAGCCCGTATGTCACCGGCAAGCGTCGCGCGGGCACGGATAAGCCCTGGTATCAGATCTGGTAATGCATGTCGAACGGCCGGCGCGCTTGCGCCGGCTTCGTTTGCAAGGGCGTTGAATCGCCCTATTTTTTCGTCCAGATTTTTGTCACTTGGCAACAAAAATTAGCAATGCTTAACGCATCGGCAGACATCGCATCAAGCGAAGCCTCGCCCGCGCCCCGCTTCTTGCAAGAGACCAGTATGGCTGTAACGGTTCCGCGCACCCAGCGCGATGCATTTCTCGACACGATGGATTCCTTGCTGCCCTGGCCGACGCTGTGCGCGATCATCCAGCCGGACGTTCAGGCGCGGGCGACCACCGAGCGCATGCTGCGAATCTGCGTGCTGCAAAACTGGTTCGGTCTGTCCGATCGTGATTGCGCGGACGCGCTCATCGACAGCATCGGCCTTCAGCGGTTCGCGCGTATCGACGCCGAACGCGACGGCTTTCCCGACGCGCGCGCCATCCGTGAGTTTCGCGGTGACTTGCAGTCGCGGGAACGGGCGCAGCCGTTGGCGGCCGAGGTCAACCGCGTGCTGGCGTCGAACGGCATCCGCGTGAAGCCGGGCGCGATCGTCAACGCGCGCATTTTCGCGGACGCGCCGGCGCGGCGCGACGAAACCACGCCGAAGCCCATTGCCGGCAAGCCTGCCACGCGTCCGAGCTTCGGCGGCGCATACGGCCGTCAATCGATGCACGTGCGCCTCGCGCGTGGCGCGGAACAAGCCGCAGCCGAGCGCGCCGCGCGGCTCGCTCAGGCCATCTTCAACGTGCGCAGCGTCACGGAAGGCTAGTCGGCCAGTTCCACCGCCGAACTGCACGAATCGCTGAAGAACGCGCGCACGACATCGAGTTCGCGCGTGCGCTTGAACGGCGGCAGGCTTTGCCAGATGCGCCGTCCGTACGGTTTGTCGACGAGGCGCGTATCGCAGATCATCAGCACGCCGCGATCCGTTTCCGCGCGGATCAGGCGGCCCGCGCCCTGCTTCAGCGTGATGACCGCCTGCGGCAACTGATGCACGGCGAACGGGCTCAGTCCTTTTTTCGTGAGCGCATCGAGCCGCGCGGCGAGCACCGGATCGTCCGGGGGCGCGAACGGCAGCTTGTCGATCACGACGAGCGAGAGCGCATCGCCGCGCACATCGACGCCTTCCCAGAAGCTCTGGCTGCCCACGAGAATCGCGTTGCCGTAAGCACGGAAGCGGTCGAGCAGTTCCGTGCGGCTCGCATCGCCCTGAACCAGCAGCGGGTTCTGCCAGCCGCGCCGCTCGATCACGTCGCGCAGGCGCGCCGAAATACGATCGACCGCGCGCAGCGTCGTGCACAGCACGAACACGCCGCCGCCGGCCGCTTCGATCACGGGCAGCGCGGCCTCGAAGACCGCATCCGTGAACTGGGGCGACGACGGCTGCGGCAGATTGCGCGGCACGTACAAGAGCCCTTGCGTCGGATAGTCGAACGGGCTCGGCAGCGTCATGGAGCGCCGCGCGTTCAGGCCCATCTGCGCCGCATAGTGCGTGAAGTCGCCGCGCACCGAAAGCGTCGCCGACGTGAAGATCCACGCACGCGGCACGCCCGCGCGCTGCTTCGCGAAGATCGGCGCCACCGATAGCGGCGTCTCGTGCAGTTGCACCGTGTGCGAGAACACCTCGACCCAGCGGACCATCTCGTTCGGCTCGTCCTTCGCCGTCTGTTGCGCGGTGTCTTCGTCGTCCGCGACGGCGCGTTCGAGCGGCGTCGGCGGCGTGGTCCAGCCCGCGAGCAAGTCTTGCAACTCGCGAGCGCGCCGCACGAGCGCCTGGAGCGATTCCGCCCGCTCCGCATGCGACGACAACGCCGCCGCGAGCGCATCGAGATGCGTTTCGAGCGTGTCGAGCGCCTCGAAGAGCGGATGACCGTCCGGAAGCTGGCCGAGCGAAAAGCGCGCCGAATCTTCCTTGAACGCGAGCCGCAGGTCGCGCGCCGCCCGCTCCAGCGCCGCGCCGAGCTTCGTCCAGTCCGCCGCGTCGCGCGCGTGACTCAGGCCTTCCGCGACCGTATCGCGCGCCAGTTCCAGCAGTTGCGTGGTCGAAAGCGTCTCGCCGAAGAAGAGCGTCGCCGTCTCGGGCAACTGATGCGCTTCGTCGAAGATGATGGTGTTGGCCATCGGCAGCAATTCGGCCATGCCGGTATCGCGCAACATCACGTCGGCAAAGAACAGATGGTGATTCACCACGACGATATCCGCCTGCTGCGCCTCCTTGCGCGCCTGCATCACGAAGCAGTCCTTGTAGTGCGGACACTCCTGACCGAGGCAGTTGTCGCGCGTGGACGTGACCATCGGCCAGACGGGCGAGTTTTCGGGGACGCTCGCGAGTTCGGCCTTGTCGCCGGTGCGCGTGATTTTCGCGAAGCGGACGATCTCCTGCAGATGCGACGTGTCCTGCCGCGAGGGCAGCCGGCCGTTGTCGGCGGTGCGCTCCAGATAGTAATGACAAAGGTAGTTCGCGCGGCCCTTGAGCATCGCGACCGACACCGGCACGGCGAGCGCGTCGCGCACGGTCGGGATGTCGCGCTGAAAAAGCTGGTCCTGCAGATGCTTCGTGCCGGTCGAGACGATGACCTTGCCGCCCCACAACATGGCGGGAACGAGGTACGCGTAGGTCTTGCCCGTGCCGGTGCCGGCTTCGACGATCAACGTGTTCTCGCCGCCGTCGATGGCAGCTTTCGCGGTCGCGATGCCGACGTCGTCGGCCGTCTCGTCGTCGGGCGCATGCGGCTTGTCCGACGGCCCGAGCTTGCGCGCGGGGCGGCGCTCCGCTTCGAACATCGCGGGCTCGGGCATTGCGCGGCCGGACGCTTCCATCGCCGCGGCGACCGAGCGCGCCATTTCGATCTGCGATGCGCGCGGCCGATAGCCGTCGATGGCGCGGGCGAGCAGGCCATCGGCGGAGAAAATCGCATCGAGTTCGACGCTGCGTTTGTTCGTCAGCGCGAGCGGCGCGCTCGCGGCATCGGACGGTTGGGCGGGAGAGTTCAAAGGGAGCCTGATCCTGCGAATACTGCGGTTTCGTGCCGTGCGCCACGCGCAGGCGACTGCGCCACGCGTCGGGGCCGCTCAGTGCGGGTCTGTGTCCAGCTGCAATTGCAGCAGGAGGATGGTGTCTTTCACCTTGAGCTTGCGCTTTTTCAAGCGCCGCAGCTCGAGGTCGTCGATGCCGGACAGCTTGCCGATGAGCGTGTCCAGACCGCGATGCTCGTCCTGCAATTGCGCGATCCGGTCGCGGATCATCGCGGCATCAACTGCGGTTTGTCGGGGTGCGTTCAAGCGTTGCTGCATGCTCGCCTCCTTGCCCGGGACACCCGGTCCGGTCTTCGCGCCGACTTGGCGCTACTTGCCTTGCTGCTGCTGTTGCTGCTGTTGCTGCTTCGACTGCTCTTGCTGTGCCTGTTGTGCCTTTTCCTGCTGCTTGCGGGCGGCTTCCTTCTGACGCGCCTCGACTTCCGCGCGATGCTGCGCGGCTTCCTGCTGCTTCTGCTCGAATCGCTGCGCCTTCAGTTCGCGCTCCTGCGCTTCCTGCACGCCGCGGGCGCGGGCGTCCTCCAGCTTCTTCTGGTAGTCCGCCTGCTTCTGATCGTAAGCCTTCTGGTTCGCCGCGCGCTGCGGGGCTTCCGCGTTGCGCTGCGCGGCGGCGAGCGCGTTCTGGCGCTGCTTGTCCTCGTACGCCTGCTGGTTCGCGCGCTCGTTGGCCGCGCGTTGCGGCGCGTCGGCTTCGTATTGCGCCTGTTTCAGCGCCGTCTGCCGGTCGCGCTCCTTCACGCGTTCGGCGCGTTGCTCGTCGTTCAGCGCGAGCTGCTCCCGCCGGATCTGCTGACGCGCCTCGCGCATTTCGGTGCGCGCATTGTCGAGACAATGGTTCACGAAGAACTTGCTGTAGCAGTCGTGCTGCTTCACGCCATAGCGATAGTCGTTCTCCGACGTGCGCTGGTCGAGCGCCTTCTGACGCCGCTCGAAGCCGGCTCGAAGGGCGGCGTCCGCGCTGTTGTCCGCGCTGTTGTCCGCGCTGTTGTCGGCGCTGCTCTCGGCGCTGGCCGGGCCGCTTTGGGACGCATCGAGCGGCTGCGTGCTCACCGCGGTCGTCGGGTCGATGGGCTTCGGCGTCTGGGCGTTCGCATGCTGCGGCAAGACGACGGCAAGCGCGCATATCGACGATGCGGCAAGGGCCATCGGCGCGAGCTTCGTAAGGCGAAAATTGAGCAAGTTGATGAACGGCAACGTGATAAGGAATCAGGTGCGCGAAGGTGAAAAACGGGCGTGCGCGGTCCCGAAATTCTATCACCGCGCGCCGGAGCGCTTCGGCATTTATGGCAAAATGCCCCGCTCAGAAACCCGGCCCATCGCTCGTCGCGGCGCGCCGCGAGGCCTCGGGCGCCGCCCGCCCGACACGGCGATGCAGGACGCCCGCGCCGCTTTCCGACGAGCCAGCAGACAGCGCAATCATGACGGAAACCGTAGCACTCAAGATCGTACAGCGCATTGCCACCGAGCTCACCGTGCAGCCGCGCCAGGTCGCCGCCGCCGTGCAGCTTCTCGACGAAGGCTCGACTGTCCCGTTCATCGCCCGGTATCGGAAGGAAGTCACCGGCAATCTCGACGACACGCAACTGCGCACGCTCGAAGAACGCCTCTTGTATCTTCGCGAACTCGAAGACCGACGCGCGGCGATTCTGCAAAGCATCGACGAGCAAGGCAAGCTGACCGACGAACTGCGCGGCGCGATCGAAGGCGCCGACAGCAAGCAGGTGCTCGAAGACCTTTATCTGCCGTACAAGCCCAAGCGCCGCACGCGCGCCCAGATCGCGCGCGAAGCCGGGCTGGAGCCGCTCGCGCAGGCACTGCTCGCCGATCCGACGCTCGATCCGCACACCGAAGCGGCAAAGTTCGTCGATGCGGAGAAAGGCGTCGCGGACACGAAAGCCGCGCTCGACGGCGCGCGCGACATTCTCTCGGAGCAGTTCGGCGAGACCGCAGAGATTCTCGGCAAGCTGCGCGACTATCTGTTCAATCAAGGGCTCGTGATATCGAGCGTGGTGGACGGCAAGGAAGGCGAAGAAGGCGAGAAATTCCGCGATTACTACGACTACAGTGAGACGGTGCGCACGGTGCCGTCGCATCGCGCGCTCGCGCTCTTTCGCGGGCGCAATGCCGGCGTGCTGTCGGTGAAGCTCGGTCTCGGCGAAGAACTCGATACACAAGTGCCGCATCCGTGCGAAGCGATGATCGCGCACCATGTCGGCATCTCGAATCGCAACCGCCCGGCCGACAAGTGGCTCTCCGATGTCTGCCGCTGGTGCTGGCGCGTGAAGGTGCAGCCGCATATCGAGAACGAATTGCTCACGCAACTGCGCGAAGAAGCCGAACACGAAGCGATTCGCGTGTTCGCGCGCAATCTGAAAGACCTGCTGCTGGCCGCGCCCGCCGGACCGAAGGCCGTGATCGGTCTCGATCCTGGTCTGCGCACCGGCGTGAAGGTGGCGGTCGTCGATCGCACCGGCAAGCTGCTCGCCACCGATACGATCTACCCGCACGAGCCGCGCCGCGACTGGGACGGCTCGCTTGCGAAGCTCGCGCGGATTGCACGCGAGACGAAGGCCGAGCTCATTTCGATCGGCAACGGCACGGCATCGCGCGAAACCGACAAGCTCGCGAGCGAACTCATCGCGAAGCATCCGGATCTGAAGCTGCAAAAGATCGTGGTGTCGGAAGCGGGCGCGTCGGTGTATTCGGCGTCCGAACTCGCGGCGAAGGAGTTTCCGGAACTCGACGTATCGCTGCGCGGCGCGGTGTCGATCGCGCGGCGTCTGCAAGACCCGCTCGCGGAACTGGTCAAGATCGAGCCGAAAGCCATCGGCGTCGGTCAGTATCAGCATGACGTGAATCAACGTGAACTCGCGCGCTCGCTCGACGCCGTGGTGGAAGACTGCGTGAACGCCGTCGGTGTGGATGCGAACACGGCTTCCGTCGCCCTGCTCGCCCGCGTGTCGGGTCTCAATGCGACGCTCGCGCGCAATATCGTCGAGTACCGCGACGCCAACGGGCCGTTTCCGTCGCGCGAGCATTTGCGCAAGGTTCCGCGTCTCGGCGACAAAACCTTCGAGCAGGCGGCGGGCTTCTTGCGCATCAACAACGGCGAGAATCCGCTCGACCGCTCGTCGGTGCACCCGGAAGCGTATCCGGTGGTCGAGCGCATCCTCGCGAAGATCAACAAGCACGTCGGCGATGTGCTCGGCAAGCGCGAGGCGCTCGCGGGCCTCTCGCCCGCCGAGTTCGTCGACGATCGTTTCGGTCTGCCGACCGTGCGCGACATTCTCGCGGAACTGGAGAAGCCGGGCCGCGATCCGCGCCCCGAGTTCAAGACCGCGACGTTCCGCGAAGGCATCGAGAAGATTTCGGACCTCGCGCCGGGCATGGTGCTCGAAGGCGTGGTGACGAACGTCGCGGCCTTCGGCGCGTTCGTCGATATCGGCGTGCATCAGGACGGACTCGTCCACGTGTCGGCCATGTCGACGAAGTTCATCAAGGACCCGCACGAAGTCGTGAAAGCCGGTCAGGTCGTGAAGGTGAAGGTGCTCGAGACCGACGTCAAGCGCCAGCGCATCTCGCTGACGATGCGCCTCGACGACGACTTCGCTCCCGCATCCGCAGCCAACGCGGGCGCGCCTGCGCGCAGCGGGCAGGATCGGCGCGCGGGCGGCGGGCGCGACGCGCGTCCGAACCAGCGCCGCGAGCCGGAACCGGCAGGCGCGATGGCCGCGGCGTTCGCGAAACTCAAACGCTGATTCGGCAGGCTCCAACGAAAAAAACCCACGCTTCACGGCGTGGGTTTTTTGTTTGCGCTGCGTGCTCGGAAGCGCGGTCAGATTTCGATCTTGGTCCCGAGTTCGACCACGCGGTTCGCCGGAATGCTGAAGAAATCGGTCGGCTTCGCGGCGTTCTGATGCATCCACGCGAAGACACGCTCGCGCCATACCGACATGCCCGGCAGCTCCGTCGGCACGACCGTTTCGCGCGCCATGAAGAACGAGGTGTCCATCAGCTCGAAGGTCATCGCGTGCGTGCGCGTGATCTGCTCGAGCACGGCCTTCACGTCCGGCGTTTCGTTGAAGCCGTACGCCGCTTTTACGAGAAACAGCCCGCCGCCGATGTCCTTCACGTCCAGACGATGCGAGTCGTCCACGTACGGAATGTCGCGCGTAATGAAGTTGAGAAATATCGTGCGCTCGTGCAGCACCTTGTTGTGCTTCAGGTTGTGCAGGAGGCTCACCGGAACGAGCGAATCGCTGCCCGTCAGATAGATGGCCGTGCCCGACACGCGATGCGGCGGATGCGCGAGCAAGCCCTGAAGGAACGGCATGAGCGGAATACCGTCTGCGGCGGTGCGGTCCTTCACGATCATGCGGCCCTTGTACCACGTCATCAAGAGGAAGAAGAGCGCCCCTCCGATGCACAGCGGCAGCCAGCCGCCCTGCTCGATCTTCAACAGGCTCGCGCCGAAAAAGCCGATGTCGATCACGAGGAACACGGCGATCATCCCGCCGACGAGAAAGCGGTTCCAGCCCCACAGGTTCGTCATGACGACCGACACGAGGATGGTGGTCACGAGCATCGTCGCGGTCACGGCGAGACCATAGGCGGCCGCCAGATTCTCCGAGCTCTTGAAGCCGACGACGATGCACAGAATGATGAACAGCAGCATCCAGTTGACGAGCGGAATATAGATCTGCCCGATGGCCAGTTCCGACGTATGCAGGATCTTCATGCGCGGCACGTAACCGAGCTGGATAGCCTGGCTGGTGAGCGAGTACGCGCCCGAGATGACCGCTTGCGACGCGATGACGGTGGCGATGGTCGAGAGAATCACGAGCGGCAACAACGCCCATTCCGGCGCGAGCAGGAAGAACGGACTCTCGATGGCCTTCGGCGAATGCATCAGCAACGCGCCCTGGCCGAAGTAGTTCAGCAAGAGCGACGGCATCACGATGCCATACCAGCCGAAGCGGATGGGCTTCGCGCCGAAGTGCCCCATGTCCGCGTAGAGCGCCTCGGCGCCTGTCAGCACCAGCACCACCGAGCCGAGCACGATATACGCCTGCAGCACATGGTCGGCCATGAACGAGATCGCATAGTACGGATTCAGCGCGATCAGCACGCCCGGCTCGAGCGCGATGTGATAGCCGCCCAGCACCGCGAGCGTCAGGAACCACAGCAGCATGATGGGCCCGAACAGCTTGCCGACGACCGCCGTGCCGTGCCGCTGAATCCAGAAGAGCATGATGAGGATGACCATCGTGATCGGAATCACGTACGGCGACAGCTTCGGCGCGGCGATTTCGAGGCCTTCCACCGCCGAAATGACGGACATGGCCGGCGTGATGACGGCATCGCCATAGAACATGCACGCGCCGAAGATGCCGAGCATCATCAGCACGCCGGAGAGTCGGCCGGGATCTTTCACGCTGCGCAGCGCGAGGGTCATCATCGCGAACACGCCGCCTTCGCCGTTGTTGTCGGCGCGCATGACGAACAGCACGTATTTGATCGCGACCACCATTACGATGGCCCAGAAGAGCAATGAGATGACGCCGAGAATCGAGGCTTCGGAAAGACCGATGCCGTGCGAGGGACTGAAGGCTTCCTTCAGCGCATAAAGAGGACTCGTGCCGATGTCGCCGAAGACGACGCCGATGGCCGCGAGCGCAAGCGAAGGCAACGGCTGTTTGCGCTCTTGCGCGTGAGTCAGGGTAGTCATAAAAACGAAATGTCCGTCCAGAGCGGTAAAAAACCGAACGCCATTCTATCTAACGCCGCGCGCAAAAACGGCCTCTCGCATGTTGCTCACTTGCCACGACAGGCGCGACTGGAAGTTTAGCATCGCGCCCCAAACGCGTCGGCAGGTCGTGCGTGCTTTCACGCATCCTTCCGCTGGCTTGATGCGCGGTGCGCGGCGAAAGCGGCCTGAAACGCAAAACGCCGTTGCGCCGGGCGTAAGCCCGGGCGCAACGGCGCTTCTTGTCGAAACAAAGCGGTGGCTCGCTTACGCGCGGCCGTTCTGCATGCCTCGCTTGATCCACGCGCCGAGGTTGTGCGGACGCACGGTGTCCCATTCCTCGAACGGCTGATGAATCCACGGATTCGTTTCGAGAAACTGAACGTGATAGTCCGGCTTCACCTTGGAGCACGCCTTGTACCACAGCACTGCGGAACGCACGGCGGTGATCGCGGGATAACGCTCCTTCAGATGCTCCTGCACGCGCGCGAGCGTCACGCCCGAATCGACGAGATCGTCCACGAGCAGCACGTTGCCCGACAACTCGCCGCGCGTCATCGTGATGTACTGCGCGATGTCGAGGTCGCCCTGCTGCGTGCCCGCGGCTTCGCGATACGAACTCGTCGCGAGAATGGCGAGCGGCAGGTCGTAGATGCGCGACAGCTGGTCGCCCACGCGCAGGCCGCCACGGGCGAGACACAGGATCTTGTCGAACTTCCATCCGGAGTCGTGCACGTTAAGCGCGAGCAGTTCGATCAACCGGTGATATTCGTCCCAGTTGACCCAGAGATTCTTGTCGTCGTTACGCGGGTCGGTCATCGCGATCATGGTGAGGCTCTTTCGATTGCATACTGCGGTTATATACGAAATGTGGCCGCATGAAGCGGCCACATTCTTTACAGCGTCCGGTTCAGGTCGAGGCTAACGCGCGCTCAGACCTTGAACGGATGACGAAGCAGAATGGTTTCGTCGCGGTCCGGACCGGTCGAAACCATGTCGATCGGCACGCCGGCCACTTCCTGCACGCGCGTGAGATAAGCGCGCGCATTCTCCGGCAGGCTGTCCCACTGCGTGATGCCGATGGTGCTTTCCTTCCAGCCGCCGAAGGTCTCGTAGACCGGCTCGCAGCGCGCCACTTCCGACGCGCCGCGCGGCAGGATATCGACCGGCTTGCCGTCGAGCGTATAGCCGACGCACAGCTTCACTTCTTCGAGGCCGTCGAGCACGTCGAGCTTGGTCATGCACAGGCCCGAGATGCCGTTGATCTGAATGGAACGGCGCAGCGCGGCGGCGTCCAGCCAGCCGGTGCGGCGCGGGCGGCCCGTGACCGAGCCGAATTCCTTGCCGACCGTGGCGAGGTTCAGTCCCACTTGGTCCTGACGCTGCGCGTTCTCCGCATCGTAGAGCTCGCTCGGGAACGGGCCGGAACCGACGCGCGTGCAATACGCTTTCGTGATGCCGAGAATGTAGTTCAGCTTCTGCGGGCCGACGCCCGCGCCGGCCGTCGCCGCGCCCGCGACGCAGTTGCTCGACGTGACGAACGGATAGGTGCCGTGGTCGATATCGAGCAGCGTGCCTTGCGCGCCTTCGAACAGCAGATTGCGGCCAGCGTGGTTTTCGTCGTAGAGACGGCGGGAAACGTCGGTGACCATGGGCGCGAGACGGTCGGCGAAGCCGAGCATCGTATCGAGCGTTTGCTGGAAGTCGACGGCCTTCGCGCCCAGGTACTGCGTCAGCACGAAGTTATGGAAGTCGAGCGCTTCGGAGAGACGCTCTTCGAACACGGCGCGGTCGAAGAGATCCTGCACGCGCAGGCCGCGGCGCGCGACCTTGTCTTCGTACGCCGGGCCGATGCCGCGCCCGGTCGTGCCGATCTTGCCGGCGCCGCGCTTGGCTTCGCGCGCCTGGTCGATGGCGACGTGGTACGGCAGAACCAGCGTGGCGGCTTCGGAGATGAACAGGCGCTTCGAAACGTCGATGCCCGCGCCTTCCAGTTCGTCGATTTCCTTGAAGAGCGCCTCGGGCGACAACACGACGCCATTGCCGATGTAACAGGCCGTGCCCGCGCGCATGATGCCCGACGGAATGAGGCGCAGAATGGTTTTCTTGCCGCCGATGATGAGCGTGTGTCCGGCGTTGTGACCGCCCTGGAAGCGCACGACGCCCTGGGCGTGGTCCGTCAGCCAGTCGACGATCTTGCCCTTGCCCTCATCACCCCATTGGGTGCCCACCACGACGACATTGCGCCCTGGGTTCACATTCACTGCACTGGCAGACATGTTGATTCGTTAGCTGGTTAAAAACGTATTTTACCTATGTTCGCGGCGCGTTCCGAATTTTTCGGGACGCGTTTCGCGATTCCGTCACGTCGGCGCGCGCACGCGCGCCTTCGCAAAAGTCCTTGCCGATCAGACGCCTGCGCGCGCCGGCGTCACCCGCTCTTCCACTTCCCAGCGGCCGTCGCGTTCGATCAGCACGCGGTCGAACGCGAACTCGTCGAGGTCGTGATCGTGGCCCGGCAGCGCCTGAATCACGACTTCTCCGGCATCGCGCAAGGCCGCCACCGCCGCGCGCAGCGGTTCGTCGTGCTTCCACGGCGCGAGGATCGCGCTACCGCGCGCGTCCACCGGCGAAATGCGCGCCACCTCGCGCAGATCGAGCGAAAAGCCCGTCGCGGGGCGCGCCCGGCCATAGGCGAGGCCCACGTCGTCGTAACGGCCGCCTCGCGCCACCGCGTTCGGCACGCCATCGACGTACGCCGAGAACATCACGCCGCTGTGGTACGCGTAGCCGCGCAGATCGGCGAGGTCGATCATCAGTTCCGCGCCATCCGCTTGAGACGCGAGGAACGCGAGATCGTCGAGCGCGCGGGCGATCACCGGCAGATTCGGCAGACGCGCACGCGCCGTCTCGAGCACGGAGGCATCGCCGTACAGCGAGGGCAACGCGCGCAACGCCTCGCGCGGCACTTGACCGAGATGCGCCGTCAGTTCGGTGAGGCGCGGCACGTCTTTGCTCGCGAGCGCGTCATAGAGCGCCTCGCCGAGCGATGCCGCCGCCGGCTCGAGTTCCAGCAACGCGGCCAGCACGCCCGCATGGCACAAATCGAGCCGCACTTTCGTCAGACCGGCGAGATGCAGCGAATCGAGCATCAGCTGCTGAATTTCGAGGTCCGCTTCGAGGCCGGCGTGGCCGAAGATTTCCGCGCCGATCTGAATCTGCTCGCGCGTGGCGTGCAGGCCACGCGGACGCGTGTGCAGCACGACGCCGGCATAACACAGGCGCGTGACGCCCTGCCGGTTCAGCAAATGCGCGTCGATGCGCGAGACTTGCGGCGTGATGTCCGCGCGCAGGCCGAGCGTGCGCCCCGACAACTGATCGACGAGCTTGAACGTGCGCAGATTGAGGTCGCTGCCGCCGCTCGTCAGCAGCGATTCGAGGTATTCGAGCATCGGCGGCATGACGAGCTCGTAACCGTACGAACGGAAGCGGTCGAGCAGGCGCCGGCGCAGTTCTTCGATCTTGCGCGCTTCCGACGGCAACACGTCGGCAATATTCTCGGGAAGAAGCCAGGTGGACATCGATACGTTTCCTGCGGGGCGCGACGCGTCAAAGCGCGGCGCGCATGGAAGGATAAGGACAAAGATAGGCGAAAAGACGCGGCTTCGCGGCTACGTCGCGATAACGAGCAGAATCAGCCCCAGCACCATCGCGATCAACCCGCCGATGCGGATGTGATGCGGCGGGCGCTCGGCGATGCGGCGGAACGTATCGCGCCAGGCCGTCGGAAAGACGAAGGGGAACATGCCTTCGATAATCAACATCAACGCAAGAGCGAGCAGTATCGTCTCGACCATTGTCTACGGAGGATGAGCGCCGCGCGACGAGAAAGCCGCGCGGCGCGGGGTGCGGTCAGCGCTTCGGCGCGGCGGAGGCGGACGTGTCGGCGCCGCCGTTCGGGCTCTTCATGAAGCGGAAGAAGTCGCTGCTCGGGTCGACCACGATCACGTCGCCCGGCTTGAACGTCTTCTTGTACGCTTCGAGGCTCTGATAGAACTGGTAAAACTGCGGGTCGCGTCCATAGGCATCGGCGGCGATGGCTGCCGCCTTGCTGTCTCCTTCGCCCTTGATGGACTGCGCCTGGCTGTAGGCGTCGGCGAGAATCTGCTGCTGCTCGCGCTCGGCGTCGGCCCTGATCTTGTCGGCGTCCGCCGTGCCTTTCGCGCGCTCGTTCGCGGCCGCTTGCTGACGCGCGGCAATCATGCGCTTGTAGACGGAATCCGCGACCGCCGACGGAAAGTCGACGCGCGTCATCTGCAGATCGACCAGCTTCACGCCGAACCCCGATGCCGCGCCTTCCACCGCCTTCTGCGCCTCGGTTTCGAGCGCCTGCTGATTGCCGAGCGCATCGCTCAGCGAACGATTCGCGAACGCGCTTGCAAGCGCGGTGCGCGTCAGCGCGGCGAGGCGCTCCTGCGCGCTCTGCGTGTTCTTTTCGTTGCTTACGAAAAGCTTCAGCGGATCCGCCACGCGATACTTGATGACCGTGTTCACCAGCACTTCGTTCTTGTCGGACGTGGTGAAGCGGTCTGCCCCGCCCTCGTCGATGGTGAGCGTGCGGGTGTCGATAAGCGTGAGCGTCTGGAACGGCGGCGGCAGCTTGAAGTGCAGGCCGGGGCCATCGAGACGCGGGTTGCTGTCGCCGTGCGCGGCCACGACGCCGGCATGCCGTTCGTCGACGGTAAAGACCATCGACGAGCCGATGAAGAGCACGACCACGACTGCGACGACGAGCGCAATGATTCGATTCATGTTGAGCGCTCCTTACTGCAGATCGTCTTGACGGCTGCGCGAGCGGAACGCATCGCGCGAGCGCAGCGGATCGCCTGCGCCGCTCGCGGCGTTCGGCGCGCTCGCGCCTGCCGCGCCGCTGGCGGGCACGGAAGCGGCTGCAGCCGAGCCTGCCGTCGCGCTCGGCGCGCGCACTTCGGCGCTAGCCGCGGGCGCGCTGGCCGACGCGGCGTCGGCCGTGTTCGCGGCTGCGTCTTTCGCCTGCTGGCGATTCGCTTCGACGAGCTTGTCGAGCGGCAAGTACACCACGTTGTTGCCGGCCTTGCTGTCCACGAAGACCTTCGTGGTGCGGGAGTAGATCTGCTGCATCGTGTCCAGGTACATGCGTTGGCGAATGACGGCGGGCGCCTTCGAGTATTCGGCGTAGACCTGCTTGAAGCGTTCCGCGTCGCCCTGTGCCTGCGTGACTTGGCGATTGCTGTAGGCAGTCGCTTCGTCGATCATCTTCGCGGCATCGGCCTTCGCGCGCGGCAGCAGTTGATTCGCGTAGGCTTCGGCGGTGTCGCGGGCGCGCTCGTTGTCCTGCCGCACGCGCGACGCTTCTTCGAACGCTGCCTGCACCTGAGTCGGCACCTGCACGCTCTGCACCGTGACGCCGGTGACCTGCAAGCCCGTGCGATAGGCGTCGAGCGAGTGCTGGATGGTCTCGGCCAGACGCGCGCGCAGCGTGTCGCGGTCCTTGTAGAGCAGATCGTCCGTCGCCGACGCGCCCGCGATCTCGCGGATGGCGGCTTGCGCGGCTTCGGTCACGCTCTGGTCGGGATCGAAATTGCGGAAAAGGAAGTCGGTCGGCGACTTGATCTGATACTGCACCGCGAAGCGCACGTCGAGAATGTCGGCCTCGTTCGTGAGCAGCGATGCATCGCGCACGTTGCCCTGCGCGAGCGCGACGCCGCGCCCGATCTCGACCGACCGGATCTGCGACGTATCGACGATATCGTGCGACTGGAACGGATACGGCAAGCGCCAGTGGATGCCCTGCGGCACCGTCTGCCGATACTGGCCGAACTGGGACACCACGCCCACGTGCCCGTCCTGCACCACGAACACGCCGCTGCCGAGATAGATGGCGATCAACACGCCGATGACGATGCCGACCCCGATCTTCGTGCCGCGGCCGTTGTCGCGCGGCATGCCGCCGCCCGGCTTGCGGCCGAAGATGCCCGCGATCCGGCGATTGAACTCGCGCCACATTTCGTCGAGGTCGGGCGGGCCTTCTTCCTTGCCGTTGCCGCGCTTGCCGTCTTGCGGACGCTTCGCGTCGTTCTTTACACCATTGGCGTCGCCCCGCCCCCAGCGCGGATCGTTGATGGAAAAGACGGCGCGCATGCGCTGCCTGTTAGTGCGCTCGTTGTAATCGTTCACTCGGTGATTCACCATTAGACAGCCGGTTCGATGCCGCGTCGGTATTGCGGAGCAGTTCAGTGTCCGTGCTCGGGAACCTGGTGGCCGTCACGTTGTTCGGCTGGCCGGTGGTCTTCCGGCTGTGCGTTGGCGTCGTGTGTCTCGTTCGGCCCGGACTGCGCGGGTTGGCCGGATTGCGTGGCTTCCGGCTCATCCGACACTTCCGGCGTTCCCGACATTTCCGGCGTTTCCGCCGGCGCTTGTGTTTCGGCGAGCACGCTGGGCAGGCTTTCTTCGGGTTCGCCTTCGTCGGCCGCAGCAATTTCGGCGATGGCGGCGCGCAGTTCGTCGAGTCCCTGACCGGTGCGCGCGCTCAAAAAGACGCGCGAAATATTACCATACTCGTCCCTTTCAACCGCCTCGCCGCGGGCCGCGAGTTCCGGCACCGCGTCGATCTTGTTGAAGACGAGAATCTGGCGGATGGATTCAGCGCCGATGCTGCGCAATACCTCGTTCACCTGATCGATCTGATCCAGGCGCACGGGGCTCGATGCATCCACGACATGCAGCAGCAAATCCGCATGAACGGTTTCCTCCAGCGTCGCGCGAAATGCGGCGACGAGCTGGTGCGGCAACTCGCGGATGAAGCCGACCGTATCGGACACCACCACTTGCCCCGCTTCCTCGCCGAGAAACACGCGGCGCGAAGTGGTGTCGAGCGTGGCGAACAACTGGTTGGCCGCGTACGCCTGCGCCTTGGTGAGCGCATTGAAGAGCGTGGACTTGCCCGCGTTCGTATAACCGACGAGCGACACCGACAACGTGCGATTGCGCGTGCGCTGCCGGCGCTGCGTGCCGTGCTGGCGGCGCAGTTTGGCAAGACGCGTCTTGAGCGCCTTGATGCGTTCGCCGATCAAACGGCGGTCGGTTTCCAGCTGCGTTTCGCCGGGACCGCGCAAGCCGATGCCGCCCTTCTGCCGTTCGAGGTGAGTCCACGCGCGAATCAGCCGCGTCGACAGATATTGCAGTTGCGCGAGTTCGACCTGCAGCTTGCCTTCGTGGCTGCGGGCGCGCTGCGCGAAGATATCGAGGATGAGGCTCGTGCGATCCACCACGCGGCGGTTCAGCGCCATCTCGAGATTGCGCTGCTGCGCCGGTGCGAGGGCGTGATTGAAGATGACGAGTTCGACGTCGTTCGCTTCGCAGGAAAGGCGCAGTTCTTCGACCTTTCCGCTGCCGATGAACATTTTGGCGTCCGGACTGGACCTGCGCCCGGTAAGCGTAACGGCGGGATGGGCGCCCGCGCTTTCTGCGAGCAGACTGAGTTCTTCGAGACTGGCTTCGAAATCGATCTTGCCGAAGTCGATGCCGACGAGTGCGGCGTTAATCAAATTGATGTATTCGTTTTTGAAGCGACCGGCGAGTCGCATTTAGCTGCGATCTTGCCGCCGGTCGCGACGAGGTTTAGGACGATTCGGCGTCCGGATGGAAATTCACCGGACGGGCCGGCACGACCGTGGAAATGGCGTGCTTGTAGACCATCTGGGTGACCGTATTCCTGAGCAACACAACGTACTGGTCGAACGATTCGATGTTCCCTTGAAGCTTGATGCCGTTGACCAAATAGATGGACACCGGCACGTGCTCTTTACGCAGCGCGTTCAAAAACGGGTCTTGTAACAATTGCCCTTTGTTGCTCATAGCAAACTCCGTATTTTTTTGCAGGTTAGAAGTATTGTGGACGAAGAAAAAGAGATCCGCCGACAATCGCTACACTATAGCCGATTTTCGTTTCGGCAAGAGATCGGCCACCCGGCCAATCGGGCCGCAACGCTTGACTGAAGCGGCTCTCAGTCCTTGTCCGCATAGGGGTTCTTGCTCGAGCGGAACTCTATGCGCAATGGAGTGCCGGCCAGTCCAAAAGTTTCCCGAAAGCGCCCTTCCAGATACCGTTTATAGGTATCCGTGACCGCATCGAGCGCGTTGCCATGCACGACGATGATCGGCGGATTCTGACCGCCCTGGTGCGCATAGCGAAGCTTCGGCCGCACGGGCCCGCGGCGGCGCGGCTGCTGGAACTCGACGGCTTCGATCAGCGCGCGCGTGAGCTTCGGCGTCGGCAGCTTGGCCATCGCGGCGGCGTAGGCGTCGTCGACCGATTTCATCAGCGCGCCGATGCCGGTTTTCTCCAGCGCCGAGACGTAGTGGAATTTAGCAAAGTCCAAAAACTTGAGCTTGCGCGTGAGATCGGCCTTGGTGCGCTCGCGCACATGCGAGTCCAGACCGTCCCACTTGTTCACGCCCACGACTAGCGCGCGTCCCTGTTCGACGACGAAGCCCGCGATATGCGCGTCCTGATCCGAGATGTCCTGCTGCGCGTCGAGCAGCAGAATCACGACATTCGCATCCGAGATCGACTGCAGCGTCTTCACGACCGAGAACTTCTCGATCGCCTCGAACACCTTGCCGCGGCGACGCAGCCCGGCCGTGTCGATCAACGTGTATTTGCGGCCTTGTCGCTCGAAATCAACATAGATCGAATCGCGCGTGGTGCCCGGCATGTCGAACGCGATCACGCGCTCCTCGCCGATCAGCGTGTTCACGAGCGTCGACTTGCCGACGTTCGGTCTCCCGACGATGGCGATCTTCACGCCGTGCTGCGCCTTTTCTTCCTCGCTCTCTTCCGCGTGACCGGCATAGGCGATGTCGAGCGCGTCGTTGATCATCTCGGTTACGCCGTCGCCGTGCGCGGCCGAGATGGCGCGGGGATCGCCGAGACCGAGCTCGTAGAAGTCGGACGCGACCGCCGTGTACTTCATGCCCTCGGCCTTGTTCACGACGAGAAAGAGCGGCCGGCCGGTCTTGCGCAAATAGTCCGCGATGGACTTGTCCTGCGGCGCGAGTCCGTTGCGTCCATCGACGATGAATACGACGACGTCCGCTTCTTCCACGGCCTGCCGCGTCTGCCGCGCCATTTCGTGCAGGATGCCGTCTTTCGCCACCGGCTCGAAGCCGCCCGTATCCACGACGAGATACGGCCGTTCGCCGCCGACGCGGCCTTCGCCGTAATGGCGGTCGCGCGTGAGGCCGGGCAGGTCGGCGACGAGCGCATCGCGCGAACGCGTCAGCCGGTTGAAGAGAGTCGATTTCCCCACATTGGGGCGCCCGACGAGGGCAATCACGGGTTTCATCAGATGTTGTTCACGGTTGAACGCAAGGCGAACGCGAAACGTGCGGTGCGAACGTCAGTCCCGCCTACGCCGCGCAATGGCTGCGCTTGTCGAAAATTAGCATGGATTCGGCCCGAGCCACGCGAGGGTGCGTGGCGATCGAGCGCCGGCGCCGTGCGCCGTTGTTCTGTCTGTCCGAGGGCTATTCTCGCGCCGCGTCACCGCGCGACGCGCTTTGTTCTGTCAGGCCCTAGGTATCGAGTCGTGTTGCCGGGCGCGTACGGTGGGCGCGCCCTCTTTCCTGCAAACCGCGTGGACAAAGCTGCCAGCGCGGCTTTCTACGGCGCTTCGCCTCGAGGCGAGCCCAAGCGCCGTTCCGAGACTTACTGCGGACGGAAGCCGTAGAGATCGCCGTCATGCGTCTGCACGACGAGCGTATTGCCCGCCAGCACCGGCGCGGCGGTGATCGCGCTGCCGTCGGTCGGCACGCGGCCTACGAGTTCGCCGCTGTCCGTGCTCAGGAAATGCACGAAGCCCTTGTAGTCGCCGAGAACGACCGCGCGGCCGAGGATGAACGGCACGCTCACCTGGCGGTTCTTGAGCTTGTCGTTCTTCCAGACGGGCGAACCGTCGGCGGCGCGGAACGCATTCACGACCGACCAGTCGTCGCCCGCTGCGACGATCTGCTCGTCTTGCGCGAGGCCGCTGTCGCTCGAGAAGTTTTTCTCCCACACCGCACGGCCGGAATTGGCGTCGAAGCAGCCGATCTTGCCCTGGAAGGTGACCGCGCAGGTCTGCGCGCCGACGAGACCGGGCGCGCCTGTGACGTCGTTGATGCGCTCGACTTCGGTCACGCCCTTCGGATACGACACCGGCGCTTGCCAGTAGGCATCGCCCGTCTGCAAGTTGATCGCGGCGAAGTTGCCGCCCGGGAAGCCCGCGAGCACCGCCTGGCTGCCCGCGAACGTCATGCCGGCGGCCACGCGGAGGTTCAGCGGCACGGCGCGCAACTGGAAGATCCACTTCTGCTCGCCGGTCTGCGCGTTGAACGCGACGACCTTGCCGTCGATGGTGCGCACGATCACGAGGTCGTTGCCGACGAGCGGCGGCGAGATGATTTCGCCCGGCGCGGTGGCCGTCCACAGCTGCTTGCCGTCGGGTCCGAGCACGTAGACCGCGCCCTTCAGGCCGCCGACCGCCGTCAGATTGCCGTCGCTGCCGACGCCTGCGGACAGGTCGTCCTTGAGCTTCGTGCGCCAGACGTCCTGGCCCGTCTTCGCGTCGATCTTCGCGACGGTGCCGTTCTCGCCTGCGGCGTAGACGGCGTCGCCCACCGCGACCGGCGAGAACAGATAGCGGCCGGCCTTGCCGACGCTGGCCTTCCACGCCTGGGTGACGTTCAGCACCGGCTTGAACTCGACGAGCGGCGTCGGCACGCGGCGCTCGTCTTTGGTCGACGAACAGGCTGCCAGAAGCACGGTCATCGCGCAGGCGAGCGGCACGGCGTAGCGTTTCAATTGGATCATCGGAGGACGCAACATGAATGTGAATTCGGTTGACCGGCGCGGCCGCGAATCGCTTGCGGGCGACACGCGGCGCGGCGGCTTGATTGGCGAAACGGCTTCGGCGCTAGCGGAGCGCCGAACGTCGGAAGCGATGCGGATCAGCCGCCGAGCGCATCGAGCTTGAACTGGACCAGTTGCCGCGCGGACGTGTCGTTCGCGGGCAGCGCCGCGAGCGCCGTCTGGTACGCGGCGCGCGCATCGTCGCGCTTGCCTTGCGCGGCGAGCAGATCGCCCCGGCGGTCCGCGATCACGCCCTTGAACGCATCGAGCGGCGCGTCGGCGAGGAGCTTGAGGCCCGCGTCGTAGTTCTTCTCGTCGGAGAGCACGAGCGCGAGGCGCAGCTTCGCGATCTGCTTGTACTCGTCGTCCTTCGCGTGATCGACGGCCCACTGCAACTGCGCCTTCGCGCCGGCCGTATCGCCTGCCATATACAGGGACTTCGCGGCCAGAAGCGCGCTCATCTCGGCGTAAGCGGTGCGGCCGAACTTGTCTTCCATGTCCGATGCCACCCGCGCGACGAGCTTCTGGTCGCTGCCGTTGACCGCCTGCTGAAGCTGGTCGTACAGCACCGAAGCCTCGGCAGCCTGACGCCGCTGCCAGTAATTCCAGCCGTTGAAAGCGGCCGCAACGACGAGCGCCACGAGCACGATCCACGTCGTGGCGTTACCCCATTTGGCCCACCAGGCCTTGACACTTTCCAGCGATTCTTGTTCGTCGTGGTAACTCATCGTCCAGCTATTCCTTCCTGCGTTTCATGGCCCTTCGTTCGCGTGGCGCGATGGCGGAACGCGCCTGCACGTGCTTGCACGCGCTTGCACTCGACTCCGCCGGATGCGCACGGCTTCGCTTCGATGCCTAAGCTTTAGGCATCGTCGTCCGCGGCGGTTGCAACCATCGCATTGATTAGGTATTCGGTCAAGTCTTCCGCCGGAACGTTCACCTGCTCGTTCTTTTGCGCGTCGGACGTTTCGTCGCCCGAGCGGCGCAGCGGCTTCACACCGATCATGCCCTGCGCGAGTTCGTCTTCGCCGAGCACCACCGCGAACGCCGCGCCGCTCGCGTCCGCCTTCTTCATCTGCGACTTGAAGCTGGAAGACGCGCCGTCCGGGCTGCAATGCAGAATGACGTCGAGCCCCGTGTCGCGCAGACGCTCGGCAACGATGAACGCCTGCTCTGCCGCCTGCTCGCCCTGATGCACCACGTAGACGTCCGTGCCCTCGGCCTCCGGCACCAGATTTTCTTCCTTCAGCAGTTCGAGAATGCGCTCGACGCCCATCGCCCAGCCGCAAGCGGCGGTCGGCTTGCCGCCGAGCTGCTCGATCAGCGGATCGTAGCGCCCGCCGCCCGCCACCGTGCCCTGCGCGCCGAGCTTGTCGGTCACCCATTCGAACACGGTGAGGTTGTAGTAGTCGAGGCCGCGCACCAGACGCGGGTTGATCGTGAACGGAATATTGTTGGCCTTCAGCAGCCGCTGCACGCCCTCGAAGTGCTTGCGCGACTCATCGCCGAGAAAATCGACGAGCTTCGGCGCGTTCTGCGCGATCTCCTGCATCGCCGGATTCTTCGTGTCGAGCACGCGCAGCGGGTTCGTGTAGAGACGGCGCTTCGCTTCCTCGTCGAGCACATCGACGTGCTGTTCCAGATACGCGATCAGCTTCTCGCGGTGCGCCGCGCGTTCGTGCGCCTGGCCCAGCGAGTTCAGTTCGAGGCGGATGCCGGTCAGCCCAAGGTCGTCCCACAGGCGCTGACACATCATGATGATTTCGGCGTCCGTGTCCGGACCCGCGAAGCCGAGCGCCTCGACGCCGACCTGATGGAACTGGCGATAACGCCCGCGCTGCGGACGCTCGTGCCGGAACATCGGGCCGATGTACCACAGGCGCTTCGGGCCGTCGTACAGCAGGTTGTGCTCGATGGTCGCGCGCACGACGGCCGCCGTATTTTCCGGGCGCATCGTGAGATGCTCGCCGTTCAGCGCGTCGGTGAAGCTGTACATCTCCTTCTCGACGATATCGGTCACTTCGCCGATACCGCGCGTGAAAAGCTGCGTATGCTCAACGATCGGCGTGCGAATGTTCTGATAGCCGTATGCGCGCAGCATCGACTTCACGGTGGTTTCGAAGAAGTCCCACAACGCGGCATCCTGCGGGAGGATGTCGTTCATGCCCTTCACGCCCGTCAGCTTCGCGAGCCGTTTCTTCTGTTCAGTCATCTGTCTTTAGATTGATGCCGCGGACGTTTCGACGCGCTTGCCGTAAGTGCGCTCGACGTAGTCGCTAACGATTTGCTGGAATTCTTCGGCAATGCGCTCGCCGCGCAGCGTCTTCACCTTCACGCCGTCGACGAACACCGGCGCGGCCGGATTTTCGCCCGAACCCGGCAGGCTGATGCCGATGTTCGCGTGCTTCGACTCGCCTGGCCCGTTGACGATGCAGCCCATCACGGCGACGTGCATCTTTTCGACGCCGGGATACTGATCGCGCCAGACGGGCATGGAGTTGCGCAGGTAGGTTTGAATCTGCGACGCGAGTTCCTGGAACAGCGTGCTCGTCGTGCGCCCGCAGCCGGGGCATGCAATGACCATCGGCGTGAACGAGCGCAGGCCCATGGTCTGCAAAATCTCTTGTCCGACGACCACTTCGCCGGTACGCGCGCCGCCCGGCTCGGGCGTGAGCGAAATGCGGATGGTGTCGCCGATGCCCTCTTGCAGCAGCACCGACAGCGCCGCCGTCGACGCCACGATGCCCTTCGAGCCCATGCCCGCCTCGGTCAGGCCGAGATGCAGCGCGAAGCTGCAGCGCTTGGCCAGCTCGCGATAAACCGCGATCAGATCCTGCACGCCGCTCACCTTGCACGACAAGATGATCTTATCGCGTCCGAGCCCCAGTTCCACCGCGCGTTCCGCCGAGCCGATCGCCGACTGGATCAGCGCCTCGTACATCACGCTTTGCAGTTCCCACGGCGTCGCGCGGGCGGCGTTTTCGTCCATCATGCGCGCGAGCAGGTCCTGATCGAGACTGCCCCAGTTCACGCCGATGCGCACCGGCTTGTCGTACTGAATGGCCGCTTCGATCATCTGCGCGAACTGCGTGTCGCGCTTTGCGCCCTGTCCGACGTTGCCCGGGTTGATCCGATACTTCGACAACGCCTCGGCGCACGCGGGATGATCGCGCAGCAGCAAGTGGCCGTTGTAATGGAAGTCGCCGACGAGCGGCACGGTCACGCCCATGCGGTCGAGTTGCTCGCGGATATGCGGCACGGCCGCCGCCGCTTCCGGCGTATTTACCGTAATGCGCACGAGTTCCGAGCCAGCTTGCGCGAGTTCCTTGATCTGGATCGCGGTGCCGATGGCGTCGGCCGTATCGGTGTTGGTCATCGACTGGACGCGCACGGGCGCATCCCCGCCGATGGTCACAAGCTGGCCGCCCCAGCGCACGTCCACCGCATGCGACGACCGCCGCGGCAACGGACCGCCGAAAACCGGCTCCGTCGAACAGATTTTGCTGCTAATCAGGGATTGAGCTTCGGATTGCATCGAAAAACCCTTTGGCAACCGGGGCGCTGACAGGCAGCCGGAGTTGCTTGAATGGAACCTCGAATGGGCGTCACGGCAAAGGCCGCGGCGCCCCTGACTTGTCCGCGCGTCGCGGGCAGCCGCAAGCCGCCCGCGTGATGGCCTTACGGCAACGAGAAGCGCGCGACGTTTCCGCGGGCGGAAGAATACTTCTTGGCGTCGACGGGCTCGTCGTCCACCGACAGCGACTCGACGCCCCGCGCGTTTCCGACCGTCACCTTGAACGGCGCTTCGCCCTCGACGCGCTGCGTGCTGCCCGCGCGCACCAGTCCGGAGAACACTTCCTTGCCGTCCTTGCCGCGCACGCTGAACCAGCTATCTTCCTTCACTTTCAATTCGACGGCGTTCGCGCCCTTGCCCGTGGTCGCCACGGTCGCGGCCGAAGCCGGTGCCGTCGCGACAGCCGCCGACGCGGCCTTCGGCGCCGGCGCGGCAACTGCGGGCGCGCTCGCGCTTTGCACCGCCGTAATGGTGGACGACGACGCCGGCAGCGCGTTCGTGCCGAGCGGGCGCGGCATCGGTTGCTCGCCGGGCGCGGCCGCCACTTCGGGCAGCGAGGCTTCGCCGGTGTTCGCGGCGGCGGCCTCGTCGGGCGTCGCGACTTGCGACGCGGCGGGCTTGTCGCCGGACGTCGACGCGAGTCCCGCGCCGGTGCTCGACTTGAGCCGCGCGAGCCACGCCGACGAATCGCCGCCGGTATGCCACATCACCAGCGCCGCGAGCACCGCGACGATCGCCGCGACGCCCCATAACCACGAACGCTTGCGGCCCGACGAATTGCCGAGCGGCACCGACACGCGGCCGCGCGGCAAACCCGCGCCGGACGACGCCGGCACCTTGAGATTGTGCTCGACAGGCACGCCGTCACGCCGAAACGCCTGCGTGAACGGCGCGGGGTCGGCGCCGAGCACTTTCGCATAGCTGCGCACGATGCCCGCCGCGAACGTCCGGTCGGGCAACTGGCTGATGTCGCCTTCTTCGAGCGCGGCGAGCTTCTGCGGCGATACCTTGAGCCGGGCGGACACGTCGTCGATCGACCAGCCTTTCGCGTGCCGAAGTTGCACGAGACGCGCGCCGACTGCCTGCAACGAGTCCAGCGTCTCCGGCTGGCTCGCGCGCGATGCCGCCCCTCCGACCCGCGTCCGGGCATCATGCTGATCGCCGGACATTTCGTCGGTATGACTGCCGAAAGGCGTCGGGTGTTGCGGCTCACTCATCCCAAATTCCTCGCATCGATTCTTTTATATTGCGCTGCTGCGCCGTCAGGTTCAAAAGCACTGAACGATACAACCCCGGCGCCGTTGCAGACCGCTTTATAACAAAATGTTCGCCTTCGCGCGGCGATTGCCTCATGGTCGTTGCGGTCTGGCCATGTCGACGCGTGGGCGCAGCCGCGAATCCGTCAGACCGCGCGCACCTCGATCACCTTGCTTCCCGCGCGGTTCGTGCGCTCGGCGAGCCGCGTGCGATCCTGCACCGCGCCCGCGAGCTGACCGCATGCCGCGTCGATGTCGTCGCCGCGCGTCTTGCGCACCGTCGTGACGACGCCCGCGTCGATCAGCACCTGCGCGAACCGTTTGATCTGCTCGTTCTTCGAGCGCGTGAGGCCAGATTCCGGGAACGGATTGAACGGAATGAGGTTGAACTTGCACGGCACGTCGCGCGTCACCGCGAGCAATTCACGGGCGTGAGCCTCGCTGTCGTTCACGCCGTCCAGCATGCAGTATTCGAACGTGATGAAGTCGCGCGGCGCGACCTTCAGATACCGCTGGCATGCCGCCATCAGTTCGCGCAACGGATACTTCTTGTTGAGCGGCACGAGCATGTCGCGCAGCGGATCGTTCGGCGCGTGCAGCGACACGGCGAGCGCCACGGGAAGATCGGCCGCGAGGCGGTCCATCATCGGCACGACGCCGGACGTGGACAGCGTGACGCGGCGGCGCGACAGGCCGTAGGCGTTGTCGTCGAGCATGAGGCGCATGGCCGGCACGACGGCGTCGTAGTTCAGCATCGGCTCGCCCATGCCCATCATCACGACGTTGGTGACGACGCGCTCGCCCTTGCCCGGCCCGCCGACGTCACGCCCGAGCGACTTGCGCAGCGCGAATTCCGCCATGCGCAGCTGGCCGATGATTTCGCCGGTCGTTAGATTTCGGGAGAAGCCTTGCTTGCCGGTGGAGCAGAACCGGCAGTTGACCGCGCACCCCGCCTGCGACGACACGCAAAGCGTGCCGCGCGTCTCTTCGGGGATGAACACGGTTTCGACCGCGTTGCCGTTGCCGACGTCGATCAGCCACTTGCGCGTACCGTCGGCGGAAACGTGGTCGCGAATGATGTCGGGCATCGCCAGCGTGGCGCGGCCCTTGAGTTTTTCGCGCAAAGATTTCGCGAGATCCGTCATGCCGTCGAAGTCGTCGGCGCCAAACTGATGGATCCAGCGTTGCAATTGCTTGGCGCGAAACGGCTTTTCGCCGAGACTGCCGCAGTACGCGACCAGCCCGGCGGCGTCGAGATCGAGAAGATTGACGGTGCTGCTGCTCGTCATGTCGAGTTCTGCCATTTCCAGATTGCGAAGCCCGGGCGCTTGCCCGGGACCGTTCGCGCCAAATTCCTGCTTATTCACAACTCATTTTTGCAGCTATTCTTGTGCTGAGGCGCGTTTGACCGCGCCTTTGAATAGGCGCGGCGACCAGCACACGAATTAACGCGAGTAGACGTTCACTTCCGGGAAGAAGAACGCGATTTCCTGGCGCGCCGTTTCCGGAGCGTCGGAACCGTGCACGGCATTCGCGTCGATGCTGTCGGCGAAGTCGGCGCGGATCGTGCCCTTGTCAGCCTTCTTCGGGTCGGTGGCGCCCATCAGGTCGCGGTTCTTGGCGATTGCGTTTTCGCCTTCCAGCACCTGGATCATGACCGGACCCGACACCATGAACTCGACGAGGTCCTTGAAGAACGGACGCGCGGCGTGCACCGCGTAGAACTTCTCTGCGTCGGCGCGCGACAGATGAACCATGCGCGACGCGATGATCTTCAGACCAGCGTTCTCGAAACGGCTGTAGATCTGGCCGATAACGTTCTTTGCCACTGCGTCCGGCTTGATAATCGACAGGGTGCGCTCGATCGCCATGAAAAACTCCAAAAAATGAACGGTTTACGGATTAAAACGAATCGACAATTGTAGCACGAAGCAAGGTATGATTGCGATTGAAACCTTACGGCTCCGTAAGGATCAAAGCATGCGTGGGCTGGCTGCATGCGGGCTCTGAAATAGAGCGGGCAAGCATTGAATTCTGCGCGCGCCGCCGCCATATTGGAGCAAAACGCGGTATCTCAATGGAACCGGCCGTGCACCATTGCGATACTCATATTGGCTTAAGTCAGCGACGTTAGGATCCCGTGTAATCAGAACGTAGCGGTAAAACTGAACGACGGACAATTGGAGCAAGGAGAAACCATGAACGAATCACCCTACGGCTTCGGCCGCACTGGCGCAGTCACCTCGGTCGAGGTGCGCAACAAGGTGCTGCGCAATACTTACTGGCTGCTAGCGCTCTCGATGGTGCCGACGGTTCTCGGCGCGTACATCGGCGTCGCGACAGGCTTCTCGCTGTTCGCGGCCACGAGCCCGGCAATGAGCTTCATCGCGTTCTTAGCCATCGCGTTCGGCTTCATGTTCGCGATCGAAAAGACGAAGAACAGCGGCATGGGCGTGGTCGTCCTGCTCGGCTTCACGTTTTTCATGGGGCTGATGCTCTCGCGCCTCTTGAGCTTCATTCTCGGCTTCTCGAACGGGCCGCAGCTCATCATGATGGCCTTCGGCGGCACGGGCGTGATTTTCGCGGCCATGGCGACCATCGCGACGGTCAGCAAGCGTGATTTCTCGGGGCTGGGCAAGTTCCTGTTCATGGGCGTGCTCGTCATTCTGCTCGCCGCATTCGCGAACATCTTCCTGCAACTGCCGGCGCTCATGATGACGATCTCCGTGCTCGCCATCGTGATTTTCTCCGCGTACATGCTGTTCGACGTGCAGCGCGTCGTGAACGGCGGCGAGACGAATTACATCAGCGCGACGCTCGCCATCTACCTCGATCTGTACAACGTCTTCACGAACCTGCTGGCGCTGCTCGGCATTTTCGGCGGCAATCGCAACTGATCGCGAAACGCTTCGCTGAAACGAAAAACCGGCCTTCGGGCCGGTTTTTCTTTGCCTGCTGAAAACGCGCGAAGCTCAGTCCCGCTCGAACAGCGCGATCGATTCGACGTGCGATGTATGCGGAAACATGTTCACGACGCCCGCGCCCTTCATCCGGTAACCGGCCTCGTGCACGAGCAGGCCGGCATCGCGCGCAAGCGTCGCCGGATTGCAGGACACATAGACGATGCGCTTCGGCAGGATCGCGTCGTCGCCGCTTTGCGCGATGTCCGCGAGCGCCTTCGACACCGCGAGCGCGCCTTCGCGCGGCGGATCGATCAGGAACTTGTCGAAGCGGCCGAGCGCGCGCATGTCGTCGGCGGTGACTTCGAACAGATTGCGGCACGCGAAGGACGTGTGTCCATCGACGCCGTTCGCCTTCGCATTCTCGAGCGCGCGAGCCGTCAGCGCCTCGCTGCCTTCGATGCCCACCACTTCGCGCGACACTCTTGCGAGCGGAAGCGTGAAATTGCCGATGCCGCAGAACAGATCGAGCACGCGATCGGTGCGCTCCGCCGCGAGCAGGCTCAACGCGCGCGACACGAGCACACGGTTGATCTGATGATTGACCTGCGTGAAGTCGGTCGGCTTGAACGGCATCCGAATGTCGAATTCCGGCAGCGTGTACGCAAGTTCTCGGCCGAGCGGATAAAACGGATAAACGGTGTCCGGACCCTTCGGCTGCAGCCAAAACTGCACGTTGTGCTCGTCGGCGAACGCGCGCAGCAACGCTTCGTCGGCTTCGGTCAGCGGTTCCAGGATGCGCAGAACCAGCGCCGTCACGTCCGAGCCCACTGCCAGCTCGATTTGCGGCATGCGATCGCGAATCGACAGGCCCGCCACGAGATGACGCAGCGGCACGAGCATCGCGGAAACGTGCGGCGGCAGCACTTCGCAGCTCGTCATGTCGGCGACGTAGCTGCTTTTGCGCTCGTGAAAGCCGACCAGCACGCCGCCCTTCTTTTCGACGTGGCGCACGGTCAGCCGCGCCCGGTAGCGGTATCCCCACGACGGACCGTGAATCGGCCGGAACATGGTTTCCGCGCGCAATTTCGCCAGATGCTGAAGATTGTCTTCCAGCACGCGCTGCTTGACCGCGATCTGCGCGCGCACGTCGAGATGCTGCATCGAGCAGCCGCCGCACGTGCCGAAGAACTGGCACTTCGGCTTCGTGCGGATCACCGCTTCACGCAGCACCTTGACCACCTGCGCCTGCTCGAAGCTCGGCTTCTTGCGATAGCTCGAATAGCTCACGCGTTCGCCCGGCAGCGCGCCTTCCACGAAGATGACCTTGCCCGGCTCGCCGTCCTCGTTCACCGTCCGGCCGACGCCGCGCGCGTCCATATCGAGCGCGTCGATTTCGATTTCAGGCGCGACGAACGACGGATCGGGCGTGACGGACTTCGCGGGCGCCGCGCGGCGGCGATGCGGATTTTTTCGAGCGGCTTCAGACACCTGCGTACTTCCTGACTGACGTGATAGCAAAGGCGAGATTGTAGACGAAGCGTCAAGAACTCATCGGCCGAACGCGGCCAGATACTCGGCCCAGTGTGGCGACGTTTCCTGCGAGAGCGCGTTCTTCACGAAGTTGACTTCGTCGCTGTATTCATCGGCCGAGAAGCCGCCGCGCATCAACTGGAAGCGGCAATACATCAGATACGTATTGACGACGTCCGTCTCACAATAGTTGCGGATCTCGTCGAGCTGGCCGTCGCAGAAGGCATCCCACACCTTGCCGCCGTCCATGCCGAGCTTGCCGGGAAAGCCGCAGAGCTTCGCGAGCGCGTCGAGCGGCGCGTTGGCGCGCGCCTGATACATCGCGAGGACGTCCATCAGGTCGATATGCCGCATGTGATAGCGACTGATGTAGTTATTGAACTTGAATTCGCGGTCGTCCTGGCCCAGGTCCCAATACCGCGGCGCGGCGATGCCGTGCACGAGCGCGCGGTAATGCAGCACCGGCAGATCGAAGCCGCCGCCGTTCCATGAAACGAGTTGCGGCGTGTATTTCTCGATCACGCGATAGAACGATTGAATCAGCGCCGCCTCGCCGTCGCCGGGCGCGCCGAGCGAGCGCACGCGAAAGCCGTTGTTGTCGCGAAACACGCAGGAAATGGCCGCGACGCGTTGCAAATGGTGCGGCAGAAAATCGTTGCCGACGCGCTCGCGGCGCATCTGGAACGCATAGTCGGCGACTTCGCGATCCGAAAGATCGGCGGGCAAATCTTCGAGACGGCGAATGCCGTCGACATCGGGGATCGTCTCGATGTCGAATACGAGAATCGGTGTCATTGAATCCTGGGAATGCGGCAGAACAAATGCAACGACGCCCTCGCAGGCGCCAGGAAAGCGTTAAAGCACGGCGTCCTTGCGAACGCCGTTGGACGCGAAGAAACGCTTGAGCCTCACGAGCGCCTCTTGCTGAATCTGGCGCACGCGCTCGCGCGTGAGGCCCATTTCGTCGGCCAGCTCTTCCAGCGTGGCCGGCTCGATGTGATTGAGTCCGAAACGTCGTTCGATCACATGCCGATGCTTGTCCGACAGCCGCGAGAGCCACAGCCGCGTCAGCGTTTCCAGTTCGCGGTGCTGCACTTCGGCATCCGGCGACTGGCTTTGATCGTCGGAAAGCAGGTCGAGCAGGCTGCTGCCCGGATCGAGGTCGAGCGGCGCGTCGAGCGAAGCGGTGTGTTCGTTCAACGCGAGAATGTCGGTGACTTCCTCGGGCGTCTTGCCGGTGAGATACGCGATGTCGTCGATGCTGGCGTCGCGGCGTTCGGGCGCCACGGGATCGTTCGCGTTGGCCGAGTTCTTCTCCAGATGGCGCTTCGCGCGCAGCACCTGATTCAGTTCGCGGATGACGTGAACCGGCAGCCGCACCGTGCGCGCCTGATTCATGATGGCGCGCTCGATGCTTTGACGTATCCACCACGTCGCGTAGGTCGAGAAGCGAAAACCTCGCGTCGGATCGAATTTCTCGATCGCGTGCATGAGGCCGAGGTTGCCTTCTTCGATCAGATCCAGCAGCGGCACGCCGCGGTTCAGATAACCCTTCGCGATACTGACGACCAGCCGCAGATTGCGCTCGATCATGACCTGCCGCGCCTCGAACTCGCCCGCCTTCGCGAGACGCGAATACCGCTGCTCCTCCTCGACGGTGAGCAGCGGCTTCACGCTGATGCGATTCAGGTAATGCTGAATAGTGTCGGCCGTGAGTTCGGCCTGAAGGAGCGAGCGGAAGTCGTCCGCGTCGGGCGGGGAATCGTTTGCGCCGTCGGCGGTTTCAGCGCCGTCTTCCGCGCGCTTGCCGCGGCCCGCGCCGTCTTCGTCGGAATCGACATCGACGTCGATGTTCTCGGCGTCCTCGTCGCGGGTAGAAGCGCCCTCTTCCACCGACACTTGCAAAGGTCGGCTGATCGTCTCAGTCTCGGCTTGCGGCAGGCGGCGCTTCGTTTTCGGCATGATGGCTCCGCTTTTATTGCGGCGGCAAATACTTCAGTGGGTCAACAGGTTTACCCTGCCGGCGAACTTCGAAATGCAACATCACACGGTCCGAATCGCTGTTCCCCATCTCAGCGATTTTCTGCCCTTTAGTCACCGCGTCTCCCTCTTTTACCATCAAAGCGCGGTTATGTGCATACGCCGTGAGAAAAGTCGCATCGTGCTTGATGATAATGAGATTGCCGTAGCCGCGCAGCCCATTTCCGGAGTAGACCACCCGCCCGTCCGCCGAAGCGTTGACCGGATCTCCCGCCGCACCGCCGATATTCAAACCCTTGTTTCTCGCGTCGTCGAACGTGCCGAGAATCGGACCGCGCGCCGGCCAGATGAACGCCGGCTGCGCTGCCGCCGTCGCGCTGTTGTCGACGCCCGCCGCCACGCCCGGCACCGCGCCTGCCGCTGCGCCCGGCGCGGTTCCCATGCCGGAACTCGGCCCGTAGTACGGCGGCTGGGTCGCGGCCGTCGTCGCGCCCGGCTGCTGCGCGCCGCCGTTGAGCGGCTGCGCTTGGACTGCGCCACCCGCGATCGGCGCGGTCGACACACCCGGCGTCGCGGCGGCGACATTCGCTCCCGGCGGCGCGACGCGCACCAGCTGACCGACCTCGATCTGATTCGGGTTGGTCAGATTGTTCCAGGCAGCGATGTCGTGATAATTCTGACCGTTTTCCAGTGCGATCCGATATAGGGTGTCGCCCGGTTTCACGCGGTAGAAGCCCGGCGGCGGCGGACCGTTGGACGCGGCGGCCTGCGCGGCGTCCGTGCCGATGGGCGCGCCGGTTCTATCCACCACCGGCGCCATGTCCATGCGCGTCGAACACGCCGCCAGCACGGTTAGCGCAACGACACACACGCTGCGCTGCGCCGCCGTCAGGCGAACGTTCGCACTCCCTACTCGCCAAGCACGCAAGATACTCATCGGTGTCAAATCACTCCGGATTTCAAAGGTACAAAGAAAACGCGATCCAGCTGCGACTCGCGCCACTGCGTCGCCGAAACGCGCGTGACGAGCGTCAGCACCTGCGACTGCGCGGCCTGCGATCCGACCGGCGCGACGAGCCTGCCGCCGACCGCCAGTTGATCCAGCAAGGCTTGTGGGACGTCGAGCCCCGCGCACGCGATGACGATCGCATCGAACGGCGCGGCCGCGGGCAGGCCGAGACGGCCGTCGCCGTAGTGCAGCCGGATGTTCGGCACGCGCAGCGGCCGAAGGTTGAGCTTCGCGCGTTCGGACAGCGGCCGTACGCGCTCGATCGAATAAACCTCGGTTGCGACCTGCGACAGCACCGCCGCCTGATAACCACAGCCGGTCCCGATCTCCAGCACCTTGTCGAGCGTGCGGCCGGCCGCGACCAGTTCGATCATGCGCGCGACGACAGAAGGCTTCGAGATGGTCTGATGGTGACCGATTGGCAGCGCCGCGTCTTCGTACGCCTGCGCGGCGAGGCCCGGATCGACGAACATGTGGCGCGGCACGACCGACATGGCGTTCAGCACGCGGGGATCGGTGATGCCGTTCCCGCGCAGCCGCTCGACCATGCGCTCGCGCACGCGTTCGGAGGTGAGCGTCTGCGTGCTCGTCAGCGCGACGTTCGGCGCGCCCTTCTTCGTCGCGGCGTTGGTGTTCGCAGTCGGATTGCGCTCGGCGGGCCGCTGCGTGGTGCGCAACGCGCTCGTTCTTGGATGGGGCGCCTGAGCCGGACTGCGCGTCGCGGCGGAAACCGGTTTCTCGCTCCCAAGCTTCGACGGAAACGCCGACGCCGCTTTCTGCGCGCCGCTGGCCGATCGCAACGCGCCCGGCGTGGCCGCGGGCTTCACGCGCGACGCATCCGCGCGGCCGCCGGGCTTGCGCGGCTCGCGTACCAGGTCCGCGAGCGCCAGCGGAAAGCGCTTGGCGCGCTCGTCCGTCATGAGCGGCGGCTCCCGGCGGCGGCCCATTCGCGCGTCTCGGCCATGAGCTTCGTGTGCGTCAGGTCGAGTTGCAGCGGCGTGATGGAGACATAGCCGTTCGCGACGGCGTGAAAATCGGTGCCTTCGCTGGCATCGAGCGCATCGCCCGACGGCCCGATCCAGTAGATCGGGTTGCCGCGCGGGTCCGTCTGGCGGATGACCGGCTGCGAAGGATGCCGCTTGCCGAGGCGCGTCACGCGCCATTCGCCGAGCTGATCGTACGGCAGGCTTGGAATATTGACGTTCAGCAACGGATGACCCGGCATCGGATGCTCGAGAAAATGCGCGACGATTTCCGCCGCGACGCGCGCCGCATCTTCCAGATGAAGCCAGTCGCGGCCGACGAGCGAAAACGCGATGGCCGGAATGCCGAACATGAAGCCTTCGGTGGCGGCGGCGACCGTGCCCGAATACAGCGTGTCCTCGCCGACGTTCTGGCCGTTGTTGATACCCGACACCACGAGGTCCGGCTGCTCGTCCAGCATGCCGGTGAGCGCGATATGCACGGAGTCGGTCGGCGTGCCGTTCACGAAGTTGAAACCGTTCGGCGCGCGATGAATGCTCAACGGCCGCGACAACGTGAGCGAGTTCGACGAGCCGCTGCAGTTCTGCTCGGGCGCCATCACGGTCACGTCGCCGAGCGGTTGCAAGGCGTCGTGCAGCACGTTGATGCCGCGCGCCAGATAGCCGTCGTCGTTGCTGAGTAGGATTCGCATCTGACGATTGTAACCGAGGAAAGATGACGCGCGAACGCGCGCGCGGGCTCGCCCGGACCGCTGCCGTGCCCTACACTGAACGCCTCGACGACGAGGAGACGACATGCGCGCGGTTCGCTGCAATCGATACGGTTTACCCGACACGCTCACCATCGAGACGCTGCCGGACCTGCACCCCGAAGCCGGGGAAATCATCATCGACGTGAAGGCGGCGAGCGTCAATTTTCCGGACGTGCTCATCGTTCAGAACAAGTATCAATTCAAGCCGCCGCTGCCGTTCACGCCGGGCGCGGAGTTGGCGGGCGTGGTGCGCGAAGTCGGCGCGGGCGTGACGCGCTTCACGCCCGGCATGCGCGTGGCCGCGTACACGGCGCACGGCGCGTTCGCCGAACAGGTGCGCGCGAGCGAGACGGCATGCATCGCGCTGCCGGATCATGTCGATCTCGCAGAGGCCGCCGCGTTCACGCTCGCCTACGGCACGTCGTATCACGCGCTCGTCGATCGCGGCGAGCTGAAGGCCGGCGAGACGCTCCTCGTGCTCGGCGCGGCGGGCGGCGTCGGGCTGGCGGCGCTGCAGATCGGCAAGATCGTCGGCGCGCGGGTGATCGCGGCGGCATCGAGCGCGGAGAAGCTCGCGTTCTGCCGCGAGCACGGCGCGAACGATGTCATCGACTACACGAAGGAAGACTTGCGCGAGCGCATCAAGGCGCTGACCGGCGGCAACGGTCCGGATGTCATATTTGATCCCGTCGGCGGCGCGTATTCGGAACCGGCGTTTCGCAGCATCGCGTGGCGCGGGCGATATCTCGTCGTCGGCTTTGCGAACGGCGAGATTCCGAAGCTGCCGCTCAACCTCGCGCTACTGAAAGGCGCGAGCATCGTCGGCGTGTTCTGGGGCGATCACATGCGGCGCGAACACGCGCTCGCGGACCGCGAATTCGCGACGATGGTCGAATGGATCGAAGCAGGCAAGCTGCGCCCCGTCGTCACGAAGCGCTATACGCTCGGTGAGACGCCGCAAGCACTCGACGACATGATGAATCGCCGCGTGACGGGCAAGGTCGTGATCGAGCCGTAAATCGCTGCTATCTCACAGCTTCTCGGTATCGCCGGTTTTCGGCTGCCATTTCATGAGCCGCCGCTCGACGAGCGCCACCAGCCCGTCGAGCACCAGCGCGAACGCGGTCAGCACGAGAATGCCGGCGAACACGGTGTTGATATCGAACGTGCCTTCGGCTTGAAGAATCAGATAGCCGACGCCGCGCGCCGAACCGAGATACTCGCCCACCACCGAGCCGACGAACGCGAGGCCGACCGACGTATGCAGGCTCGAAAACACCCAGCTCGTCGCGCTCGGCAGATACACATGACGCAGCAGTTGCTTGCGATTCGCGCCGAGCATGCGCGCGTTCGCGAGCACGACCGGGCTGACTTCCTTCACGCCCTGATAGACGTTGAAGAACACGATGAAGAAAACGAGCGTCACGCCGAGCGCCACCTTCGACCAGATGCCGAGCCCGAACCACACCGCGAAGATCGGCGCGAGGATCACGCGCGGCATGGAGTTGGCGGCCTTGATGTAGGGGTCGAGCAGCGCGCTCGTCGTCGGCGCGAGCGCCAGCCATAGGCCGACCGCGAGCCCCGACACCGTGCCGATGACGAAGGCGAGCACCGTCTCGATCAGCGTCACCCAAAGGTGGATATAAATCTCGCCGCCGCTGAACCATTCCCAGATGCGGGCAAGCACCTTCTGCGGCTCGCCGAAGAAGAACGCGGCCTTGTTGGCGTCGTCGAAATAAAAAGGCGGCAAGAGCGTCGGACTCGTGAGCACGTACCACACGACGAAGCACGCGACGAGCAGCAGCCATTGCCACAGCGCGAGATTGGCCCGATTGGGGCGCAGCTTGTTCCACATGTTCGTATTCTTATCCGGCGACGGCGGGCTTCAATTGCTGCTGATAACCCTTGAGCACTTCCTCGCGCAGCACGCCCCAGATCTGCGCGTGCAATTCGACGAAGCGGGGATGCGAGCGAATCTCGGCGACATCGCGCGGACGCGGAAGGTCGATCGCGAATTCACCGATGGGATGCGTGCCCGGCCCCGCCGACAGCACGACGACGCGGTCGGACATGGAGATGGCTTCGTCCAGATCATGCGTGATGAAGAGCACGGCTTTGCGCTTGGCGGCCCAGAGTTCGAGCAGCTCGTTCTCCATCAACTGCCGCGTCTGGATGTCGAGCGCGGAGAACGGCTCGTCCATCAGGATGATGTCGGGATCGAGAATCAGGGTCTGCGCCATCGCGACTCGCTTGCGCATGCCGCCCGACAGTTGATGCGGATACCGGTCGCCGAAGCCGGACAAGCCCACGCGCTTTAACCACGCTTCGCCGCGCGAGCGCGCTTCGTCCTTCGGCACGCCGTCGAACGCGAGGCCGGCGGTCACGTTGTCGAGCGCGGAGCGCCAGGGCATCAGCGCGTCGGCCTGAAACATGTAGCCGGCGCGGCGGTTGATGCCTTTCAGCGGTTCGCCGAACACGCTCACCGTGCCCGACGACGGCTGCAGCAAGCCCGCCGAGATGTTGAGCAGCGTGGACTTGCCGCATCCGGTCGGGCCTACCACGGACACGAACTCGCCCGGCGCAATGGCCAAAGTGGTATTGCGAACGGCGGTATAGCGGTCCTTACGATTCTCGCGCGACGCGAACGTGCAGGTGACGTCGTGCAGTGCGAGCGCGGGTTGGTCGGGCGTCGCCATCGGCTACGCCTTGACCGAGGCGAGCGCCTTCTTCACGAAGTCGTTCGTCCAGGTCTTCGACAAGTCGATCGGCTTGCCCTTCACGGTTTCGTCGAACGCCTGGAGCGTTTTCAGCGACGTGGCCGGGCCGTCTTCCGGCATCAGGCCATCGGGCGACATGGCTTCCTTCACGTGCTGCCACGAATCCAGATACAGCGCGCGGTCGCCGAGCAGATAGCCTTCCGGCACCGTCGCGATCAGTTCCTTGCCCGATGCCGACTGCAGCCACTTCAGCGCGCGCACCATCGCGTTGGTGAGCGCCTGCGTCGTGTTCGGATTCTTGCTGATGAAGCTCTGCGACGCGTACAGACACCCCGCAGGCATGTTGCCGCCGAACACGGTGCGCGTATCCGCGAGCGTGCGCGTGTCCGAGACAATGCGAATGTCGCCCGCGCGGTCGAGCTTGGTCATCACGGGATCGAGGTTCGCCATGGCGTCGATCTGGCCGGACTCCAGCGCCGCGATCGCGCCCGCTCCCGCGCCGACGCCGATGAACGACACGTCCGTCGCCTTGAGACCGGCCTTCGCGAGCACGAAGCTCGCCATGATCGACGTCGACGAACCCGGCGCCGTCACGCCGATCTTCTTGCCCTTCAGGTCCGCGACGGACTTGTAGTTGGGCATCGCCTTCTTCGATACGGCGAGCACGATCTGCGGCGCGCGACCTTGCAGCACGAACTCGCGGAAATACTGATTCTTTGCCTGGAGCAGCAGCGTGTGCTCGAACGCGCCGGACACCACGTCCGCGCTGCCGCCGACCGCCGCCTGCAACGCCTTCGCGCCGCCGGCGAAATCGGCAATCTCGATATCGAGTCCTTCGTCCTTGAAGTAGTTGCGGCGCTCCGCGATGGTGAGCGGCAGATAGTAGAAAAGGTTCTTGCCGCCGACGGCGATCGACACCTTCGTCTGTTCCGGCTTGCCTTGCGCGAACGCGAGCGGCATGCCTGACACTGCGCTACCCGCGAGCACGGCGCCGCTCGCGATGAACGTCCTGCGTTTCATCGTTGTTGTCTCCTGTCGACCGGATGTCGCATGAAGCGCTCCGGTTGCTTGTCGTTCTGGTCTGCGCTGCCGGCCGGGTGTCGCGATTCGCTCAGATCACCTTGGCGGCCCGCAGTCGCGCGATATCGTCGGGATGATACCCGAGCGTTGTAAGGACTTCATCGGTGTGTTCACCGAGTTGCGGCCCGAGCCAGCGCGTCTCGCCGGGCGTGTCGGACAGCTTCGGCGTGACGTTCGGCAGCGTGATCTCGCGGCCGTCCTGCCAGGGGAAGCGTTGCAGCATCTGCCGCGCGATGTACTGCGGGTCCGTGAACATGTCGGCGACGCTGTAGATGCGCCCGGCCGGCACGTCGGCCGCATTCAGCACGGCGAGCGCCTCGTCGATGCTGCGCGTCGAAAGCCACGCGGCGATGGCGTCGTCGATTTCCTGCGTGCGCGGCACGCGGCCGTCGTTCGAGGCGAGCGCCGGATCGTTCGCGAGATCGGCGCGGTCGATGGCGGTCATCAGCCGCTTGAAGATGGGATCGCTATTGCCGCCGATGACGATGCTGCCATCGCGGCACGGATACGTGTTCGACGGCACGATGCCCGGCAGCGACGCGCCCGTGCGCTCGCGCACGAGACCGTAGACGCCGTATTCGGGCACGACGCTTTCCATCATGTTGAAGACGGCTTCGTAGAGCGCGACGTCGACCACCTGCCCTCTGCCGCCGTTCACTTGCCGATGATGCAGCGCCATCAGCGCGCCGATCACGCCGTGCAGCGCGGCAATCGAATCGCCGATGGAAATGCCGATGCGCGGCGGCGGCAAGTCCGGATAGCCGGTGATGTGCCGCAGGCCGCCCATCGATTCGGCAATCGCGCCGAAGCCCGGACGGTCCCGATACGGCCCGGTCTGCCCGTAGCCGGAAAGCCGCACCATCACGAGGCCGGGGTTCTCGGCTGACAAAGTCTCGTAACCGAGACCGAGCTTTTCGAGCAAGCCCGGCCGGAAGTTCTCGATGACGATGTCCGCTTCCTTCACGAGCCGCCGGACGATTTCCTTGCCCTCTTCGGCCTTCAGGTTCACGGTCACGGACTTCTTGTTGCGCGCCTGCACCGCCCACCAGAGCGACGTGCCGCCGACTTCCGGATACAGCTTGCGCCACTTGCGCAGCGGATCGCCGCCGTTCGGGTCTTCTATCTTGATGACGTCCGCGCCGAACTCGCCCATGAAGCGCGCGGCGAACGGCCCCGCGATGAGCGTGCCCAATTCGAGCACCTTGACGCCGGCGAGCGGCCCCGCGGTTGCGCTCATGTTTTCGTCTCCTTTGTTTTTGTACGGGCTTTCAGAGCGGCAGATCCAGCGGCTTGAAGCGCGGCGTGCCGTCGGCGAGCGTCTCGTTGAACATCGCGGCGGGCCGCACCCACAAGCCGCGCTCGTGCGGCCACAGGTGTTCGTAGACGATCATCGCTTCTTCCGTTTCGGAGTGCCGGGCCACGCCGATCACGCGATACAGCCCGCCCTTGTAATGCCGATGCGTGGCGAGCGCGAGAGCTTCGCTTTCTGTCATGAAGTCTTCCTTATACGGAGCGCCGGTCGAGCATCGCGCGCGCGATGGTGCCTGCATCGACATATTCGAGCTCGCCGCCCACCGGCACGCCGCGCGCGAGCCGCGTGACCTTCAGCCCTTTCGACTTGAGCGTCTGCGCGAGGTAATGCGCGGTGGCTTCGCCTTCGTTGGTGAAGTTCGTCGCGAGCACGACCTCTTGCACGACGCCATCCAGCGCGCGGTTGATCAGGCGCTCGAAGTGAATCTCCTTCGGCCCGATGCCGTCGAGCGGACTCAGCCTGCCCATCAGCACGAAGTACAGCCCGCGATACGTGAGCGTCTGTTCGAGCATGATCTGGTCGGCGGGCGTCTCGACGACGCACAGCAGAGCCGGATCGCGCTCCGGATCGAGACAGACTTCGCAGATCGGCGCCTCGGTGAAGGTGTTGCACTTCTCGCAGTGACGCAGGTGCTCGGTCGCGAACAGCAGCGAATTGCCGAGCTTCTCGGCGCCGGCGCGGTCGTGCTGCATCAGGTGATACGCCATGCGCTGCGCGGATTTCGGGCCGACGCCCGGCAGCGCGCGCAGCGCCTCGACGAGCGCCGAGAGGGCGGAAGGTTGTTTCATGTGTCCTTCGTTGGCGTCGAAACGCGCCGAATGCGCTTCGGCGCGCGCGATCAGAACGGCAGCTTGAAGCCCGGCGGCATCGGCATGCCGGCGGTCATGCCGCTCATTTTCTCTTGCGTGGTGGCTTCGGCCTTGCGCACGGCGTCGTTGAACGCGGCGGCGACGAGGTCTTCGAGCATGTCCTTGTCGTCCGCGAGCAGGCTCGGGTCGATCTGCACGCGCTTCACGTCGTTCTTGCAGGTCATCGTCACTTTCACGAGGCCGGCGCCCGACTGGCCCTCGACCTCGATCAGCGCGAGCTGATCCTGCATCTTCTTCATGTTTTCCTGCATCTGCTGAGCTTGCTTCATCAGCCCGGCGAGTTGGTTCTTCATCATGGTGCGGCTCCTTCCTGAAAAGCGGATATGCGGATGGCGGCGAGCGCGCCGGAACGTGCGGCGGCGCGCTTCGGGATTCAAGCCGCACATGCGGCGAATGTGCGGCGTGTCTTGCTGCTTACTGTACCGTGCCCGTCAGGCGGATGCGCCCGGCGTATGTCCGCCCGATGCGGCAAGCGGCCTGATCGAGCCTTGCACGATGCTCGCGCCGAAATCGCGGATGAGCGACTGCACGAACGGATCGCGCTGGATCTCCTGCTCGGCCTCCTGCTGCTTCTTCGCACGTTCGGCTGCGTCGAGCGCGGCGGCCGTGCGGCGCGCGGGACCGACGCTCACATTAACTTCGACGGCGCGGCCGAGTTTTTCGGCGAGCGCGCTCTTGAGCTTCGCGACGTGGCCGGCGTCCTTGTACATGGGCACGGCGACAGTGAGCGTGACCGAATTCGCGTCGCAGGCGGTCAGTTCGCTGTTGAACGCGAGCTGATAGGCGACGCCTTTGAGCGGCAGATCGACGACGAGCGCCGCCCATTCGATGTCGACGCCGAGTGCATCGAGCGCAACGGCGGGCGGCAACGGCGCCGTGTCAGCCTTCGCGACTGGCTTCGGCGCGGGTTCGCTGCCAAAGCGCATGTCGTCGGGGCCGTTGTCGAACGCGGGGATATAACCGTCGTCGGGCGGCATGAAATACGCATCTTCCGACGATGCCGGGGCGTAGTCGTCCGGCGGCATGTCCTCCCACGGCGGGATGACTTTCGCGGCGGGCTTGGCTTGCGGCTGGGGCGCGGGTGCGGCTGCGGGTGCCGACGTGGATGCCGCTTGAGCCGCCGGCCGGCGCGGCTCCGGAACCTGCACTTTCACGGCAGGCTTGGCGACGTTGGCGACAGGCTTGGGCGCAGCGGCCGGCGCGTTCGCCTGTCCCGCCGCCGATACCCCGCGCCCCGGCCGATCCGACGACAGCCGCATGCCTGCGCTGCGCAGCACTTCGAGCGCGGCGCTGGCTCCGCTTCCGGCGCGGGAAGGTGCGGGAGATTCCACGGATGCAGCGGCGTCCACCGTCTGTCGCGCGGCGGCGGAAAGCGGCGCGGGGGCGGCGGGTGGCTCGTTGGCTGCGTTCGCTGCGTCGGCGGCTTGGTCTTCCGGCCGAGTCGCGGAGACGAGCGATGCATTGCCCGCATCGGCAGCTTCGCCTTCCGGCTGATTCACGGAAGCGCTCGACGCTAATGGTGGCGCATCGCGCACATCGGCAGCTTCGTCTTTCGGCCGAGTCCCGGAAGCGAGCGACTCGGCTGACGGTGCGCTGTCTCTCTCGCCGGGTTTGTCTGCCGGGCGATTCGCCGACACAAGCGACGCGGCTGGCTGTGCGCTGCCAACATCGGCGGCTTTGTCTTCCGGACCAATCGCGGAAACGCGCGACGCATCCGAGCGTTCGCCATTCATCGCGGATGCTTCGTCGCTAGAAGTCGACGCGTGCGCCGGAGAAACAACGCTTCGATCACGGACCTGCGCTTGCGGCTCGCGCGTCGCCGCAGATGCCCCGCTCGCCGCCTTCGCGGCGACTGGCGCGGGCGCCACCGCGCGTTCGGCCATCGCGCCCACGAGCGCCGCGCTGCGCTGCGGCTTCGCCGCTTGCGGCGCGTTCACCGCGAGGCCGCCGCCACCGCCCGGCCCGCCCGCGGGCTCGAACGCGAGCATGCGCAGCAGCGTCATCGTGAAGCCCGCGTATTCGTCCGGCGCGAGGCCGAGTTCGCTGCGGCCGACGGTTGCAATCTGATAGAACAACTGCACCTGCTCCGCGGACAGCGCGTCCGAGAAGCGGCGGATATCTTCGGCTTCGGGCCACTCGTCCAACACCGACGACGGCGCGAACTGCGCCCACGCGATTCGATGCAGCAGGCTCGCCAGATCCTGCAGCGCGGTCGAGAAGGACAGGCTGCGCAGCGCCATTTCGTCCGCGATGGCGAGCACGCCCGCACCGTCGCCGGCGGCGAGCGCGTCGATCAGACGGATCAGATAGCTTTGATCGAGCGCGCCGAGCATGCCGCGCACGGCTTCCTCGGTCACCTGATTCGCCGAGTACGCGATAGCCTGATCGGTCAGCGAAAGCGCGTCGCGCATGCTGCCGTCCGCCGCGCGCGACAGAAGCCGCAGCGCCTGCGGCTCGAACGCGATGTGCTCTTCGCCGAGGATGTGCTCGAGATGCGAGACGATATGCCCCGCCGGCATCTGCTTCAGGTTGAACTGCAGGCAGCGCGAGAGCACCGTCACCGGAATCTTCTGCGGATCGGTGGTGGCCAGAATGAATTTGACGTGCGCCGGCGGCTCTTCCAGCGTCTTCAGCATGGCGTTGAAGGCGTGGTTCGTGAGCATGTGCACTTCGTCGATCATATAGACCTTGAAGCGCGCATCGACCGGCGCATACACGGCGCGCTCCAGAAGCGCGGCCATTTCATCGACGCCGCGATTGCTCGCCGCGTCCATTTCCACATAGTCGACGAAGCGGCCTTCGTCGATTTCCCGGCACGCGCGGCACACGCCGCACGGCTTCGAGCTCACGCCGGTCTCGCAATTGAGCGCCTTCGCGAAGATGCGCGAAAGCGTCGTCTTGCCGACGCCGCGCGTGCCCGTGAACAGATAGGCGTGATGCAGACGGCCGCCGTCGAGCGCGTGCGTGAGCGCGCGAACGACATGCTCCTGGCCGACGAGCGACTCGAACGATTTCGGCCGCCATTTGCGTGCGAGAACTTGATAGGTCATGCGCGAAATTGTATCAGCAACGACTTGCGGCAAACGCGCGAGAGCGGGACGCGGCAGGCGTCCAGGCAGGCTGTCGCCGCACTGGAGAAACAGGGAAATGCTGGAGGAGAAAAGCGAGAAAAAGCGGAAGGTGACGAGCCCGACCCTCGGCACTGGTGGAAAGCGGCTGTGGCTGCTTCGTTCCCGACCTGACCAGGTTGACCGCGCCACCATGCGAGGAGGCCCGTCACGACGAATTGTATCACGCTCGGCGCGCCGCCCGGAAGGCTGGTCGCGAAGCTCGCTACGAAGGCAACGCGCGACCGTGCTCTTGTGCTTCGTGCTTTCGCCCTCAGATTGTCGCTATCGGGCACGGGCAACGGATAGCAAAGTAGGCTAAGATGGCATGTGACTCACCTGTGACCGTGCGTGCTTATGCCCGAATCGGCGGGCGCGGTGGCGGGACATTCGTTCGCGCATGAACTGCAGATTCAGCGGTGCAGCTTCAGCGGCAAATGAGCGGCGAAATCCTTTTCCAGTTTTCGTGTATCGTGGCGAGCATTCCAACGCGGGCCTCGAATCAATAGAGGTATTCAGACAATGAGCGAATCAATCAAGCACATCAGCGACGCTTCTTTCGAACAGGACGTCGTCAAGTCGGATAAACCTGTCCTGCTCGACTTCTGGGCCGAGTGGTGCGGTCCGTGCAAGATGATTGCCCCGATCCTCGACGAAGTCGCAAAGGATTACGGCGATCGCCTGCAGATCGCGAAGATCAATGTGGACGAACACCAGTCGACGCCGGTCAAGTTCGGCGTGCGCGGCATTCCCACGCTGATCCTGTTCAAGAACGGCGCCGTCGCCGCGCAAAAGGTCGGCGCCTTGTCGAAGTCGCAGCTGACCGCATTTCTCGACAGCAACCTGTAACTGCACCACGGGCGGGCGTCGGCTTTCATCGGCGCCCGCTCTGCGCGGTTTTGCGCGATTGCGCGCGATTCGAATGAAAAGCGCGTGAGCCGATGTTGTCGCACGACAACATCGGCCGAAAAGCCCCGTCCCCGGCCTATCCGAGGCTCGCGCGGCGTGTGCTATGCTAGAATCACAAGACTTCAAGAAGTATTAACTAGCAGTATTAAGTCTAGAGCGGTTCCGCTCACCTCTTCCCCAAATCTTTCTGTCGCACCTCTTCTCCCCGGCGGGAAATCCGTATGCATTTATCCGAGCTCAAGTCTCAGCACGTGTCTGCACTGATCGAGATGGCCAATGGCCTGGAGATCGAAAACGCGAACCGCCTGCGCAAGCAGGAATTGATGTTCGCGATTCTTAAAAAGCGCGCCAAGGCTGGCGACACGATTTTCGGCGACGGCACGCTCGAAGTGCTGCCCGACGGCTTCGGGTTTCTGCGCTCCCCCGAGACTTCGTATCTCGCGAGTACGGACGATATCTATATCAGCCCGTCGCAGATCCGCCGCTTCAATCTGCATACCGGCGACACCATCGAAGGCGAAGTACGCACGCCGAAAGACGGCGAGCGTTATTTCGCGCTGGTGAAGGTCGACAAAGTCAACGGGCAGCCGCCCGAGGCCTCGAAACACAAGATCATGTTCGAGAACCTCACGCCGCTGCATCCGAACAAGCCGCTGCCGCTCGAACGCGAAATGCGCGGCGAGGAAAACGTCACGGGCCGGATCATCGACATGATCGCGCCGATCGGCAAGGGCCAGCGCGGGCTGCTCGTCGCATCGCCGAAGTCGGGCAAGACCGTGATGCTTCAGCACATCGCGCATGCGGTGAAGGCCAATCATCCGGATGTCGTGCTGTTCGTGCTCCTGATCGACGAGCGTCCCGAGGAAGTCACCGAAATGCAGCGCTCGGTCGCGGGCGAAGTGATCGCCTCGACCTTCGACGAACCTGCCGCGCGCCACGTGCAGGTGGCCGAAATGGTCATCGAGAAGGCGAAGCGCCTCGTCGAAATGAAGCATGACGTCGTGATTCTGCTCGACTCCATCACGCGTCTCGCGCGCGCCTACAACACGGTCGTGCCGGCATCGGGCAAGGTGCTGACAGGCGGTGTCGATGCGAACGCGCTGCAGCGCCCGAAGCGCTTCTTCGGCGCGGCGCGCAATATCGAAGAAGGCGGGTCGCTCACCATCATCGGCACGGCGCTGATCGAAACCGGCAGCCGCATGGACGACGTGATCTACGAAGAGTTCAAGGGCACCGGCAACATGGAAGTGCACCTCGAGCGCCGTCTCGCGGAAAAGCGCGTGTATCCGTCCATCAACCTGAACAAGTCGGGCACGCGCCGCGAAGAGCTGCTGATCAAGCCGGATCTGCTGCAAAAGGTCTGGGTGCTGCGCAAGTTCATTCACGACATGGACGAAGTCGAAGCGATGGAATTCTTGCTCGATAAGATCCGTCAGACGAAGAGCAACTCCGAGTTCTTCGACCTGATGCGTCGCGGCGGGGGTTGATTCTCCGTCCTGTTTCGCGCTTTCAAGGAACCGCCTGCATCGTCAGGCGGTTTTTTTATCCGCGCGTGCTCCGCGGTCGCGATGCCGCCCGCGCGCATCCGTACAATTCGGTCTGTTCCCCGGGTCATCCCGCGCAACCACTCGACCGACCGATGCCCAACCTCTTCACCCGCTGGTTCGGCGCGCAACGCCGCGAGCGCGCGCTGCGCAAGTACGCCATCGACGACGCCCTCTGGCAGCGCACGCTCGACGCCTTCCCGTTTCTCGGCCACCTGAGCGCGCCCGACCGCGACCGCCTGCGCGAGTTGACGAGCCTTTTCATCGCGCAGAAGTCGTTTTCCACCGCGCACGAACTGGAACTGACCGACGAGATGATCGTCGCGATCGCCGCGCAGGCGTGCCTGCCGGTGCTCAACCTGAGCCTCGATCTGTACGACGGCTGGGTCGGTGTGATCGTCTATCCGGGCGAGTTCGTGATCAAGAAGACCGTGGAGGACGAAGCCGGCGTGGTGCACGAGATCGAGCACGACGCGAGTGGCGAGGCGTGGGAAGGCGGCCCGGTCGTGCTCTCGTGGGAGGACGCGCAGATGGCGGACGGCTCGGACGCCTACAACGTCGTGATCCACGAGTTCGCGCACAAAATCGACATGGTGAACGGCGAGGCTGACGGGCATCCGCCGCTCTTTCGACGCTGGCACGCGCCGCTCGACCATGCCGCATGGTCCGACGTGTTCGACAACGCATACGACCAGTTTTGCGCGCGCGTGGACGCCGTGCCGAAGCGCCGCTGGAGCCGCTTCGAGCGCGAATCGCTGATCGATCCGTATGCGGCGGACCATCCGTCGGAATTCTTCGCGGTATGCAGCGAGGCGCTCTTCGTCACGCCGCAGGCTTTCGAGGCCGAGTATCCCGAGTTGTATCGGCTGCTCGCGCGTTATTACCGCCAAGACCCGGCGAACGTGGGCGCGCTGGCGGGTTGAGTTCTGCACACCGAGTCGTGCAAACGTCTCGGAAAAAGTATCAACCGACTGATTTTCTGGCATAATCTTCGTTTTTCGACCCCCAGGCAAGTGACTCGCTAAAGCCACCGAGAACGGTGCAGTGGGTTGGCTACCGCCAGATACCAGGAAAGATCATGAAAGAAGGCATTCACCCGGATTACCGCGAAGTCCTGTTCGTCGACATGTCGAACGACTTCAAGTTCGTGACCCGCTCGACCATCCAGACGCGCGAAACCGCCGAGTACAACGGCAAGACGTACCCGCTCGCGAAGATCGAAGTGTCGTCGGAATCGCACCCGTTCTACACCGGCCAGCAGAAGATCATGGACACGGCCGGCCGCGTCGAGAAGTTCAACAACAAGTTCGCGCGCTTCTCCACCAAGAAGTAAGTCGGGCTTCAGGGTTCAGCAAAAAGGGCAGCTTTGGCTGCCCTTTTTTGTCCCTGCGTCTTATGTCGTCGCATCTGTCGCCGCACCTTCGGCGAGCGTTGTTGCGCGCGCTTACATGCCGACGCGGCAAGACGCTAGAAAAGCCGCTGCCCGACTACAATGCCGGATGCTCCGGCCCCGCCGCGCTTTTTTGCGCACGCCTGTCGGCGGTCCGTCTCTCCATCAAGCCTTCTCGCATGCGATCTGTCGTTCGTCTGACCGCCTCCGCCACCAGCGCCCTGCCGCGCTGGCTCCTGCTCGCCATCTGCATCACGTATGCGTCGTTCGGCCTCTTCGGCCGCGATCCCTGGAAGAACGAAGACGCAGCGGGCTTCGGCGTGATGTGGACGATGGCCAACGGCGATGCCCGCGACTGGCTCCTGCCGAACCTGCTCGGCAAGGCGCCGACAGCCGACGGGCCGCTGATGTACTGGCTCGGCGCGACGTCCATCCGCCTCCTGAGCCCGTGGGTCGATGCGAGCAACGCGTCGCGCGTCGTGACGGGTCTGCTCTTCTGTATCGCGTGCGCGTTCGTCTGGTATTCGACGTATCTGCTCGGCCGCCGCGAAGAAGCGCAGCCTTTCAAATACGCGTTCGGCGGCGAGCCGGAACCGCGCGACTACGGCCGCACCCTCGCCGATGGCGCGCTCCTGATCCTGCTCGCGTGCTTCGGCCTTGCCGAGCGCGGGCATGAAACCACGCCGCAGCTCGCGCAGTTCGCCGGCACGGCCATGCTCATCTACGGCCTCGTGCGCAGCCTCGACAAGCCGGTACACGGCGCGCTCGTGTGGGGCGCGGCCATTGGCGTCGTCGGGCTGTCGAGCTCGCCGGTGCTCGTCTTCGCGCTGCTGCTCTGCACGCTCGCCATGACGATCATCGTGCGTCAGGTGCGCGCCGCGCCCTTGCTGATCTACGGCCTGCCGGTCGCGGTCGTGCTGATCGCCGCATGGGTGCTGCCGACGCTGCACTTCTTTCCCGACGACGGCGAGTGGTGGCTGCGCCAATGGTGGCGCACGAGCTTCTATACGTTCTCCGGGCCACCTTCCATCGTCTTCGGCTACGCGATGAAGAACCTGCCGCTCTTCGCGTGGCCCGCGTGGCCGCTCGCGATCTGGGCGTTCGTGAGCTGGGGCGGCATGCGCCGCTCGCCGCACGTGGCGGTGCCGTTGTCGATTATCGGGCCGCTGCTGGTGCTCGTCGTGTTGCAGGCACACGAGACCAACCGCCTCTTCCTGCTGCTCTTGCCGCCGCTGTCCGTGCTCGCGACGTTCGCGCTGCCGACGCTCAAGCGCGGTGCGATCAACGCCATCGACTGGTTCGCGATGCTCAGCTTCACGATCATCGGCTCGCTGGTGTGGCTCGTGTGGACGGCGGGCATGATCGGCTTTCCGGCGCCGATGGCGCGCAACCTCGCGCGTCTCGTGCCGGGCTTTCATCCCGAGTTCAAGCTCATTTCCTTCGTGTGCGCGGTGGCGGTGACGGTCTGCTGGTTCCTGCTCGCCCGCTGGCGGCTTGCGCGGCATCCGAAGGTGCTGTGGCGCAGCGTCGTCTTGTCGAGCGCGGGCACCACGCTGATGTGGGTGCTGCTCATGACCCTTTGGCTGCCGGTCGTCAACTACAGCCGCACGTATCGCGACGTCGCGGAGCAGATCGCGGATCATCTTCCGCCCGACTACACGTGCATTTCGCCGGTGCGTCTCGGCGATGCGCAGATCGCGACCTTCGCCTATTTCGGCGGCATGCATTTCGCGTTCGACGAAGATTGCGATGTGATCCTGCGACAGGACCGCGCCGATTACGGCGATCCGCCGTCCATCTCGACGTTCCAGTGGAAGCTCGTGTGGGAAGGCCGCCGCGCCGCCGACCGCGACGAACGCTTCCGCCTCTACGTGCGCATCGAGCGCCCCGCGCCGCCGGCGAAAAAGCCGTTGCGCCCGCGCACGCTGCGCCGGACACAGTAAGGCCATGCTCCCGAAGCTCTCGATCCCCAACGGCCAGGCCGGCATGTGGCGCGACGTGCGCACCATCGCGGCGCTCGCGTGGCCGGTGCTGATCGGCCAGCTCGCGGTGATCGCGTTCGGCGTGATCGATACCGCGATGGTCGGCCGCTTCTCCGCCACCGATCTCGCCGCGCTCGGCCTCGGCTCGTCGGTCTATATCTCCATCTACATCGGCCTGACGGGCATTCTCGTGGCGCTTCAGCCGATTGCCGGGCAGCTTTTCGGCGCGGGACGCGAGAGGGAGATCGGCGAGGAGACGCGTCAGGCGCTGTGGCTCGCGGTGGCGCTGACGGTGATCGGCTTCGCGCTGCTCTTTTTCCCCGAGCCGCTTTTGAGTCTCGCGAAGGCGCCGCCCGCGCTGCACGACCGCACGGTGCAGTATCTGCGCATCTTGTCGTTCGGTTTGCCCGCGAGCCTCGCGTTTCGCGTCTACAGTTCGCTGACCAACGCGGTCGGCAAGCCGCGGCTCGTGATGTTTCTGCAAGTCGGCGGCCTGATTCTCAAGTTTCCGCTGAATACGTGGTTCATCTTCGGCGGCGCGGGCGTGCCGGCGCTCGGCGGCCCCGGCTGCGCGCTCGCGAGCACGCTCATTAACTGGGTGCTGGCGGCGGTCGGCATGACGGTGCTCGTGAAGTTCGAGTTCTTCCGCCCGTTCGGCATCTTCTCGCGCTTTTCGTGGCCCGCGTTCAGGCGGCAAGTCGCGCTCTTGCGGCTCGGCATTCCTATGGGGCTGTCTTATCTGATCGAAGTGACGTCGTACACGTTCATGGCGCTCTTCATCTCGCGTTTCGGCACGACGACGCTCGCGGGCCATCAGATCGCCGGCAACCTCGGCGCGGTGCTCTACATGACGCCGCTCGCCATCGGCATTGCGTCGTCGACGCTGGTATCGCAGGCGCTCGGCGCGCGGCGCTTCGACGACGCCGCGTCGATCTCGCGGCACGGCATCGGCATGGCGTGCGTGCTGGCCTTCGTGTACGGCGTGATCCTGCTCGCCGCGCGGCCGCACATCATCGCGGCCTATACGCCCGATGCGAACGTCATCGCAGCTGCGATGCCGCTCGTGCTCATCATCGTCGTCTATCACCTCTGCGACGCGTTGCAGATCACCACCGCGTTCATTCTGCGCGCGTACAAGGTCACGCTCGTGCCGACCATCATCTATGCGATCGCGCTGTGGGGCATCGGGCTCGGCGGCGGTTATCTGCTCGGCTTCGATGTCGGCGGCGCGGTGCCTGCGTGGCTGCAAGGCGCGCGCGGATTCTGGATCGCCAATTCGCTGAGCCTCGGCGTGGCGGGCGTCGGACTCTTCGCCTACTGGCGGCGCGTGAGCGTGCGGCATCTGCCTTCGGTGGACGCGGACTGAACCAGCGCGTGTCGTCGAAAGCGGGAGAAAGCGTCGAAAAGCGTCGATGGCCGTGCCGCGTAGAAAGATTTCGGTAGGAGTCCCGTAAAATCTCGCCCGAGGAATCTCGGAGCGAGTGGATGAGCCGCGTTACGAACACACAAAAATGGATCCTGGCCGCAACCACCGTGCTGGCAGCGCTTGGCCTGAGCGCCGCCGTGCATCGTGCCGATGCCGCGCGCGCCGCCAGCGTCTCGCCGCAAGGCAAGGTCACGCAGGCAAGACAAGTCGTCGTCAAGTTCGACGAGCCGATGACCGCGTTCGGCAATCCCGCCGCGGCCGCGCCCGGCAAGATCGCGTGTAGCGGCGCGCCGGCAGCGGCCACCGCTGGCAGCGCCCGCTGGATCGACCAGAAAACGTGGGCCTTCGACTTCGCCGCCGATCTGCCGCCCGGCGTGCGCTGCGCGCTCGACCTCGACGCCGGCCTCAAGTCCACCGCAGGCAATGCGCTCGCGGGCCCGAGCCACTTCACGTTCGAGACCGGCGGGCCGTTCGTGACGGCCATTCAACCGGACTACGGCGACATCGAGGAAGACCAGGCGTTCGTGTTGCGCCTGAACGGGCCGGCGACGCAGGCTTCCGTGCTCGATCATGTGTGGTGCGAATCGAACGCGATCGGCAATCGCATCCCGGTGCGCATGCTCGACTCCGCCACGCGCGGCGCGATCCTCAAGCAATTCCACTACGAGAAAGAAAGCGACCGCGTACTGACGCTGGCGTGCCAGCAGACGCTGCCCTCCGCGACCAAGATGCAGCTCGTCTACGGCGTCGGTGTGACGGGACCGAGCGGCATTCCGAACGATGTCGAGCGGCGCTTCGATTTCAAGGTGCGCGAGCCGTTCAAGGCAGGCTTCACGTGCGAGCGCGAGAACGCGCAGGCGCCGTGCACGCCGCTGCGGCCGCTGCGCGTCACCTTCACCGCGCCGATCAGCCGCGCCGACGCGCAGAAGTTCGTCCTGCGCGGACCGAAAGGCACCGCCGCTCCGCACTTCGATCCCGGCAACAAGGACGACGAGGTGAGCGGCGTCGAATTTAGCGCGCCGCTGCCCGAGCGCGCGAGCCTCACGATCGAAGCGCCCGCCGATCTGAAAGACGTGAGCGGCCGCAAGCTTGCCAACGCCGACTTCTTCCCGCTCAGAACGCAGACCGCGCCGATGCCGCCGCTTGCGAAGTTCTCGTCGGGCGACTTCGGCATCATCGAACGCTTCGCGGAACCGAACATGCCCGCGATGCTGCCCGTCACGCTGCGTCATGTCGAAGCGGATCTGCATGTGCAAGGGCTCAATTCCGGCACGTCGAAAGTCACGAGCCTCAGGGTCGATGCGGACACGGACATCCGCCAATGGATGAAGACCGTCGACGCATTCAGCGGCATGTCGATCGATCAAAGAACCGTGGAATCGCGCGCGCCGCATGCGTTGAGCAACGGCATCGCGCCGATCGTCACGAACACGACGAACGGTGTGTACTTCGACGCGCGCTCGCTCTCGCTTCTGAGCAAGCACGCGGGCGTCGAGACGCTGACGCTGCCGGCGGCCGATCCGAAGGCGCTGCGGCCGTTCGAAGTCGTCGGCATTCCGCTTGGCAAACCCGGCTTCTATGTCGTCGAACTGGCGTCGCCCGCGCTCGGCGCGTCGCTGATGGCGAAGCATCAGGCGATGTATGTGCGCACCTCCGTGCTCGTCACGAACCTCGGCGTGCATCTGAAGCAGGGACGCGAGAACAGCCTCGTGTGGGTCACGACGCTCGACAAGGGCAAGCCCGTGCCCAACGCGCAAGTGCGCGTGACCGACTGCAACGGCGAACAGGTGGCCACCGGCATCACCGACGCAGAAGGCATCGCGAGAATCGGCAAGCCGCTCGCGCCGCTGCACGAGTGCAACGAAAACAGTCTCGCCTACGGCGGCTTTTTCGTGTCGGCGCGCGTCAGCGATCCCGCGACCGGTCCGGACATGGCTTTCGTGATGTCGGACTGGAATCGCGGCATCGAATCGTGGCGCTTCAACGTTCCGACCGACATGAGCAGCACGCGCACCACCCGCGCGCACACGGTGTTCGACCGCACGCTGCTGCGCGCAGGCGAAACCGTGTCGATGAAGCATCTGATGCGCGTCGAGACGCTCGGCGGCCTCGCTTTTCCGAAGCGTTATCCGACGCGCGTGACCATCCGCCATGTCGGCAGCGGGCAGACGTGGCATCTGCCGCTGACGTGGGCCGCCGATCACAGCGCCGACTCGAGCTTTACCGTGCCGACGGCGGCGAAGCTCGGCGAGTACAGCGTCTCGCTCGACGACGGCGCCGCCCAAGGCGCGAGCGATGACGACGACGCCTGCGTCACGGAGTCGTATGAAACCGGGAGCTTTCGCGTCGAGGAGTTCCGGCTGCCGGTGTTCAAAGGCTCGATTTCTGCCGGCGACAGCAAGTCGGCCGGACTGATCGCGGCGCGCGAGGCGCCCGTCTCCGTGCGGCTCGAATACGTGCAGGGCGGCGCGGCGTCGAAGGTGCCGGTCGCGGTGTCGGCGCTCGTCAAGGACATCGCGCCGCCCTTCGCTTCGCAATACGACGCCTTCAGCTTCGCGCCGTATCGCAAGCCGGCTAACGACGGCGCGAGCGCGCCCGCCGAGGACCAGAACGACGACGACGAAGCGCAGCAGCAACAAAGCGACGCCTCGACGAAGCTCGTCGCCGACAAGGAGCGCATCACGCTCGACCGTGACGGCGTCGGCAAGCTGACGGTCTCCCCGCTGCCCGCCGTCGATGCGCCGAAGCGCCTTGCGCTCGAAGCCACCTTCGCCGATCCGAACGGCGAAGTGCAGACCATCAGCGGCAACACGATGCTCTGGCCCGCCGCCGTGGCGGTCGGCGTGAAGTCGGGCTCGTGGGTGTCGGTCGGCAGCACGGTGCCGGTGCAGGCCATCGCGCTCGATCTGCAAGGCAAGCCGCGCGCCGGCGTGCCGATGCAGATCAAGGGCGTCGTCCACGCGATGACGAGCTCGCGCAAGCGCATGGTCGGCGGCTTCTACGCCTACGACAACCACACCGAGACCAACGATCTCGGCACGCTGTGCAGCGGCAAGAGCGACGACCACGGCCTGCTGTCGTGCGAAGCGAAGCTCAAGCAGCCGGGCAATATCGATCTGATCGCGGTCGCGAAAGACGGCGACGGCCGCGAAGCCAACGCGACGACGTCCGTGTGGGTCACGCGCGAAGACGAACTGTGGTTCGGCGGCGAGAACACCGACCGCATCGACGTGTTGCCGGAGAAGACCAGCTACGAGCCGGGCGAGACCGCGCGGTTCCAGGTGCGCATGCCGTTCCGCTCGGCGACGGCGCTCGTCGCAGTCGAACGCGAAGGCATCGTGGAAACGCATGTGGTCGAGCTGAACGGCAAGGACCCGACCATCGACCTGAAGGTGCAGGATGCATGGGGGCCGAACGTGTACGTGTCGGTGCTCGCGCTGCGCGGCCGCTTGCGCGAGGTGCCGTGGTACTCGTTCTTCACGTGGGGCTGGAAGGCGCCGGTCGAATGGGCGCGCGCGTTCTGGTACGAAGGCCGTCAGTATCAGGCGCCGACTCCGCTCGTCGATCTGTCGAAGCCCGCGTTCCGCTATGGACTGGCGTCGATCAAGGTCGGCATCGCGTCGCACAGGCTCGCGGTCAGCGTGAGCCCGGACGCGAAGTCGTATGCGGTGCGCGGCAAGGCGCGCGTGAAGGTGAGAGTCGCCCTGCCCGACGGCAAGGCCGCGCCCGCCGGCACGCAGATCGCCGTCGCGGCGGTCGACGAAGCGTTGCTCGAACTCATGCCCAATCAAAGCTGGGACGTGCTCGATGCGATGCTGCAGCAGCGCGCGTATGGCGTCGAGACATCGACGGCGCAGATGGAGATCATCGGGCGGCGGCACTTCGGGCGCAAGGCGGTGCCCGCGGGCGGCGGCGGCGGCCATAGCCCGACGCGCGAGCTTTTCGACACGCTGCTGCTCTGGAATCCGCGCGTGACGCTCGATGCGAACGGCGAGGCAACGCTCGACGTGCCGCTCAACGATTCCCTCACGCGCTTTCGGATCGTCGCGATCGCGGCGGTCGGCGCGGGCCGCTTCGGCACGGGCAGCGCAACCATCCAGACCAGTCAGGACCTGCAACTGGTCTCGGGCTTGCCGCCGCTCGTGCGCGTCGGCGATACGTTCCGCGCTCAGTTCACGCTGCGCAATACCACGCCCCGCGCGATGCGCGTGCTCGTGACGCCGCGCGCCGGATCGCTCGCGCTCGATGCGCGCACAGTTTCCCTCGCGGCGGAGTCGTCGCAGGAAGTCGCATGGGATGTGACGCCGCCGGATATGCCGAGCGGCGAATCGTCGGCAAGCCTCGCGTGGAACGTGAGCGCCGTCGAACAAGGCACCGGCAAGGCCAGCGATGCGCTGAAGCTCACGCAGCGCATCGTCGCGGCGATTCCCGTCACGGTGCAGCAGGCGACCATCGCGCAAGTCGACGGCACGCTGAGCGTGCCGGTCGCGCCGCCCGCCGACGCCACGAAGACGGCTGCCGGCGCGGTGCGCGGCGGCATCGCGGTGTCGTTGCAGCCGAAGCTCGCGGACGGCTTGCCGGGCGTGCGCCGCTGGTTCCTCGATTATCCGTACGGTTGTCTGGAGCAGCAGACTTCGCGCGCGCTCGGGCTGATGGACGCGGCGCAATGGCAAGCGGTGCTCGCGCATATGGCGACCTATCTGGATGCCGATGGCCTCGCGAACTACTTCCCGCCGTACGACGACTCGCGTCCGACCGGCAGTCCGACGCTCACGGCCTACTTGCTCGCGGTGACCGACGAAGCGGCCAAGGCAGACCGCCGCTTCGCCCTGCCCGCCGATCTGCGCGAGCGCCTAACAGCGGGGCTAACGAACTTCGTCGACGGCAAGATTCAACGCAATGTCTGGGCGCCGCGCAACGGTTTCGACTTCGAGAAGCTCGCGGCCATCGAAGCCCTGTCGCGCTATGGCCTCGCGCAGCCGCGCATGCTGGATTCGATCACGATCGCGCCGAACCAGTGGCCGACTTCCGCCGTGCTCGATTACTACGCGATCCTCTCGCGCGTCGATGGCATTGCGGACCGCGAAGCGAAGCGCGCGCAGGCCGAGCAGATCATCCGGGCGCGGCTCACGTATCAAGGCACGCGTCTGACGTTCTCGACCGCGCCGGACGACGATCTCTGGTGGCTCATGACCGGCGTCGAGACCAACGCCGCGCGCACCGCGCTCTTGTTCGCCGACGCACCCGGCTGGAAGGACGAGATGCCGCGCCTCGTCGCGGGCCTGCTCGCGTTGCAGACGAACGGCGCATGGTCCACCACGACGGCCAACCTGTGGGGCTCGCTCGCGGTCGCGCGGTTCTCACGCGTGTTCGAAAGCACGCCGGTCACGGGCAGCACGGACATCCGCCTCGGCGCGTCGTCGCAAACGGTGAACTGGGCCGCCGCCGCGCCCGTCGCGATGGCGTCCGCCACGCCGATCACGCGCACCGCAAACACGCGCAGCGCCCTGCTGCCATGGTCGACCGGCTCGCTCGCGCTCACGCAGCAAGGCACCGGCAAGCCGTGGGCGACGATCGAAAGCCTCGCCGCCGTCGCGCTGAAAGCACCGTTTGCGGCCGGCTATCGCATCGCGAAGGTCATCACGCCGGTCGAACCGGCCGTGAAAGGCGTGTTCTCGCGTGGGGATGTCGTGCGCGTGAGCCTCGACATCGACGCGCAAAGCGACATGACATGGGTCGTCGTCAACGATCCGATTCCGGCCGGCGCGACCATTCTCGGTTCCGGGCTCGGCCGCGATTCGGAGTCCGCCACGCAAGGCGAGCGAAGCAGCGAGCAATGGCCGGTGTACGTGGAGCGCGCGTTCGACGGTTATCGCGCGTATTACGACTATCTGCCGAAGGGCAAGCTTCATGTCGAATACACGATGCGACTGAACAACGCCGGCAGCTTCGGCCTGCCGCCGACGCGCGTGGAGGCGCTCTATGCGCCGTCGACCTTCGGCGCGCTGCCCAATGCGCGGATGGTCGTGAAGCCGCTCGCCGCGAGATGACGCAATGACACGCGCCGCCTGTTTCGTCATCGCATGCCTCGTGAGCTCATGCCTCGTGAGCGCGGCGGCGCACGCCGCACCCAGCTTCGACGACGTGCGCGCGAACTGGCGCAGTTCCGACTGGCTGCTGCTCGACCGCAACGGCGAAACGCTGCAACGCACGCGCATCGACGCAAGCGCGCGGCGCGGCGACTGGATCGCGCTGGCAGACGTATCGCCGGCATTGCGCGAAGCCATCGTCGTTTCGGAGGACAAACGATTCTACGAGCACGCGGGCGTCGACTGGCGCGGCGCGGCCGCCGCCGCCTGGGCGAATCTGTGGAATACGCGCACGCGCGGCGCATCGACCGTCACCATGCAGTTGACCGGGCTGATCGGCGATGAAGGCCGCAAGCCCGCCGGACGGCGCAGTATCGGCGAGAAGGCGCAGCAGACAGTCGGCGCGCTATGGCTCGAACGCACGTGGCGCAAGGATCAGATTCTCGAGGCGTATCTGAACCTCGTGCCGTTCCGGGGCGAGATCGTCGGGCTCTCGGCGCTCTCGCAGACGCTTTTCGGCAAGGCGCCCTCCGGCCTCGACGAGCGCGAAGCCGCGCTGGCCGCCGCGCTCGTGCGTGCGCCGAACGCGTCGTACGGGAAGGTCGCCGCGCGCGCGTGCGTGATTCTGCGCGACATGAACGACCCCGACCCGTGCGCCAATCTCGACAGCTACGCGCAACTGACGCTTACGCGCAGCGCCGCCGCGCCGGCGCTCGCTTCCGGCGACGAGGCGCTCGCCCCGCACCTCGCACGGCGCATCGCCGGCGAAGCGCATCCGGCGGCGGGCGAGCGCGTGCGCTCGACGCTCGACGCGCGCCTGCAACGCTTCACGCGCGATACGCTCTCGCGCACGCTCGCCGAGCTCAACGCGCGCGCGCATCCGCGCAACGTGCACGACGCGGCGGCGATCGTCATCGACAACGCATCGGGCGACGTGCTGGCGTGGGTCGGATCGGCGGGCGGTTTGTCGAATGCGCCGGAAGTCGATGCCGTGCTCGCCGCGCGTCAGGCCGGCTCGACGCTCAAGCCTTTTCTCTATGCGCAAGCCATCGACGAAAAGCGGCTGACCGCCGCGACCTTGCTCGATGATGCGCCGCTCGATCTCGCCACGGGCGGCGGCCTCTATATCCCGCAGAACTACGATCACGACTTCAAAGGCTGGGTCAGCGTGAGAACGGCGCTCGGCTCGTCGCTGAACGTGCCGGCCGTGCGCGCGCTCGTGCTCGTCACGCCGCATCGGTTCGCGCGCACGCTCGTCGCGCTCGGCCTGCCGCTCACGCGCACCGGCGACTACTACGGCTTTAGCCTCGCGCTCGGCAGCGCCGACGTGACATTGGCTTCGCTGACCAACGCGTATCGGGCGCTCGCAAACGGCGGCATCGCGCGGCCGTTTTTCGATCTCGCGGGCCACGCTTCTGCGCCTGCGGGCCAGCGCGTGTTCAGTCCGCAGGCGAGCTTCATCGTCACCGACATCCTCTCGGACAACAACGCCCGCACGCGCACGTTCGGCTTCGACAGCTTGCTCGCGACGCGCACGTTCAGCGCGGTAAAGACCGGCACGAGCAAGGACATGCGCGACAACTGGGCGGTGGGCTTCACGTCGCGCTATACGGTGGGCGTGTGGGTCGGCAATGCGGACGGCGCGCCGATGTGGGACGTCTCCGGCGTCACCGGCGCGGCCCCGGCGTGGAATGCGATCGTCAATTATCTGCACCGCCGCGCGATGAGCCACGCGGACAGCCGCGCGCCGGATGCGCCGCCGGGCGTCGTGAAGGTGCGCGTCGCGTATCAGAACGACGTCGAGCCGGCGCGCGACGAATGGTTTCTGCGCGGCACCGAGATGAACAAGATCGGTCTCACGGCGAATGCAGCGGCAGGAACGGAAGCCGATGATGCGCACGCTCGCCGCCGCGAACGCTTGCCGAGCGCGGCAAGCCCCGCCGCGAGCCCGGCCAGGATCGGCGCGCCGACCGACGGCACGATCTTCGCACTCGATCCCGACATTCCGCCCGCGCGCCAGCGCGTGTGGTTCGAACGCTCGGGCGGCAGCGGCCAGCTCGGCTGGCGGCTCGACGGCAAGCCGTTCAGCCGCGACGCCCGCGCCGCATGGCTGCCGTGGCCGGGCCGTCATCGGCTGGAACTCGTCGATGCGCGCGGCGAGGTGATCGATTCGGTCGGCTTCGAAGTGCGCGGCGCCTTCGCGAAAACTGCCACGCCTGCCGTGAAATAGCTGCCGGCGCTGGCATACCGTTGGCACGACGAAGCGTTTCAACGACTCATTTGCTCGCGGACACAATCCGGCCGTTCGTCGCACGCCCTGCAACGTTAAAGATTGTGCGCCGACGGAGCGCATTCCCCGGCCTCATGCACAATGCAGACAGCCCGCGTTCGAAAGACGGATTTGTCCTATCCTTAACGGCATCGTCCGTTTGGCGGACCGTGCGGCCTTCGTACCTTTCGTTCCGTTAATCTGCCTGGAGTGTCGTCATGCTGAGAAAGCTGTTGATGCTGTGCCTCGCGTTCATGCTGTCCATCGGCGCGGCGTTCGCCGCCGTCGATGTCAATACCGCCGATCAGGCCGCGCTCGATTCGGTCAAGGGCCTCGGGCCCGTCAAATCGAAGGCGATCGTCGACGAACGCACGAAGAACGGCCCGTTCAAGGACGCCGACGATCTTGCGAATCGCGTGAAGGGACTCGGCGCCAAGTCGGTCGCCAAGCTGGAAGAAAACGGCCTGACCATCGGCGGGTCTTCGCTGCCGCCGACCGGCAAAACATCGAAGCCCGCCGCCACGGCTTCTCACGGCGCGGCCGCGCCGAACTCGACCATCAAGTCATCGGCGGCGGCGACCGCTGCAACATCGCCCGCAGCCACGGCCGCGCAGACGCCGGCCGTCGCCCCGGCATCGGGCCCGGCGGGTGCTTCAGCTTCCACCACTGCTTCGGCCAAGAAGTCGAGCGCCACGGCTGCGGCGGCAACGAGCGACGCGAAGCCCTCGAAATCGAAGCGCAAGAAAGACAAGGCGGCGAGCGCGTCGGCTGCCAGCCTGTAATCCATCTGCAACCTTTAGTACTGAGACTGCCATGAGCCTACTCGATATCCTCGCCTCCTCCCTCGGCAATTCGTCGCAACAAGGCGGCCAATCCGGTCAAGCCGGCCAATCCGGCCAGGCCGCGCTGATCGCGGCGGCGCTCGAATTCGTGAACAGCCAGCCCGGCGGCATCATGGGGCTGATTCAGCGTTTCCATCAGAACGGCGCGGGCGATATCGTCTCGTCGTGGATCGGCAATGGCGAAAACAAGCCGATCAGCCCGGGCCTCCTGACCAACGTGCTCGGCGCGGACAACGTCGGCGCGCTCGCGCAGAAGGCGGGCGTGTCGGGCGATCAGCTCTCCGGCATGCTTGCGGCGGTGCTGCCGCATATCGTCGATCGCGCGACGCCCAACGGCGAAGTCCCGCCCGAAGGCAAGCTCGACCTGACGGGCGTGCTCGGCTCGCTCGGCGGTCTCGCGGGCCTCTTTGGCAAGAGCGAGGAGCCGAAGCAAGGATAAGCGCGTTTTTCGTGTCGCTTTAGGCCCCGCGCCCGGCTTACGCCGGCGCGGGGCTTTTGCTTTACAAGGGCTACCGTTCAAAGATCGCGGGCAATAAAAAAGGCAACGAATCGCTTCGTTGCCTTGGAAAGAAGTGCGCCTTACTGGACCTTAGTGCACCACGCGATCGAACACGAACTCGCCGTCCCGGACATCGACCGGAATGACGTCCTTCGGTCCGAAGCGCCCGGCGAGAATCAGCTTGGCGACCGGGTTCTCGATCTCCTGCTGAATCGCGCGCTTCAACGGCCGCGCGCCGAACACCGGGTCGTAGCCCACCTTGCCCACCTGCTCGAGAGCGGCATCGGAGACGTCCAGCTGCATGTCGAGCTTCGCCAGCCGGTCGTGCAGACGCTGCAACTGAATCTTCGCGATCGACTCGATATTCGCGCGATCCAGCGAGTGGAACACGACGACATCGTCGATACGGTTCAGGAACTCGGGCCGGAAATGCAGCTTCACTTCTTCCCAGACCGCGTCCTTCACGGCTTCCTGCGGCTCGCCGACCATGCCCTGAATCACCTGCGAACCGAGATTCGAGGTCATCACGATCACGGTGTTCTTGAAGTCCACGGTGCGACCCTGGCCATCCGTCATGCGGCCGTCGTCGAGCACTTGCAGCAGCACGTTGAACACGTCCGGATGCGCCTTCTCGATCTCATCGAGCAGAATGACGCTGTACGGCTTGCGGCGCACGGCTTCGGTCAGATAACCGCCTTCCTCGTAGCCGACGTAGCCCGGCGGCGCGCCGATCAGCCGCGCGACGCTGTGCTTCTCCATGAACTCGCTCATGTCGATGCGGATCAAATGATCCTCCGAGTCGAACAGGAACGCCGCCAGCGCCTTGCACAGCTCGGTCTTGCCGACGCCCGTCGGCCCGAGGAACAGGAACGATCCATACGGACGGTTCGGGTCCGACAAACCGGCGCGCGAACGGCGAATCGCATCCGCGACCGCACCGATCGCCTCGTCCTGGCCGACGACGCGCTCGTGCAGCTTGCTTTCGATCTGCAAGAGCTTCTCGCGCTCGCCCTGCATCATGCGCGACACGGGAATGCCGGTGGAACGCGACACCACTTCCGCGATTTCCTCCGCGCCGACCTGCGTGCGCAGAAGACGCGGACGCGTCGGATTGTTCTGCTCCTCCGATTCCGCCTGCGTGACCTGCTTGAGGCGCGCTTCCAGTTCGGGCAGCTTGCCGTACTGCAACTCGGCAACCTTTTCGAGCTTGCCCTCGCGCTGCAAACGCGCGATGTCGGCTCGCACCTTCTCGATCTCTTCCTTCAGTTGCGCGCTGCCCTGCACCGCCGCCTTTTCAGCGGTCCAGATTTCTTCGAGGTCCGAATATTCGCGATTCAGCCGGTCGATTTCCTCTTCGATCAGTTGCAGGCGCTTCTGCGATGCTTCGTCCTTCTCCTTCTTCACGGCCTCGCGCTCGATCTTCAGCTGGATCAGACGACGGTCGAGCTTGTCCATCTCTTCGGGCTTCGAATCGATTTCCATCTTGATGCGCGACGCGGCTTCGTCGATCAGGTCAATGGCCTTGTCCGGCAAGAAGCGGTCCGTGATATAGCGATGCGACAGTTCCGCCGCCGCGACGATAGCCGGGTCCGTGATCTCGACGCCGTGGTGCAGCTCGTACTTCTCCTGCAAGCCGCGCAGGATCGCGATGGTCGCTTCCACCGACGGTTCATCGACCAGCACTTTCTGGAAGCGCCGCTCCAGCGCCGCGTCCTTCTCGATGTACTTGCGGTATTCATCCAGCGTGGTCGCGCCTATGCAGTGCAACTCGCCGCGCGAGAGCGCCGGCTTCAGCATGTTGCCCGCGTCCATCGCGCCTTCGGCCTTGCCTGCGCCGACCATCGTGTGAATCTCGTCGATGAAGACGATGGTCTGCCCTTCGTCCTTCGCGATGTCGTTCAGCACGGCCTTGAGCCGCTCCTCGAACTCGCCGCGATACTTCGCGCCCGCGAGCAGCGCCGCCATGTCGAGCGACAGCACGCGCTTGCCCTTGAGCGTTTCCGGCACTTCGCCGTTGACGATGCGCTGCGCGAGGCCCTCGACGATGGCCGTCTTGCCCACGCCCGGCTCGCCGATCAGCACCGGATTGTTCTTCGTGCGGCGCTGGAGGATCTGAATCGAGCGGCGGATTTCGTCGTCGCGGCCGATCACCGGGTCGAGCTTGCCGGCGCGGGCGCGCTCGGTCAGATCGACGGTGTATTTCTTCAGCGCCTCGCGCTGGCTCTCGGCGTCCTGGCTGTTCACCTGCGCGCCGCCGCGCACGGCGTTGATGGCCGCCTCCAACGCGCGCCGCGTGAGCCCGTGCTGCTTCGCGATGCGCCCGGCTTCGCCCTTGTCGTCCGCCACGGCGAGCAGGAACATCTCGCTCGCAATGTAGGTGTCGTTGAGCTTCTGCGCTTCCTTGTCGGCGTTGTTCAATAGACCCGCGAGGTCGCGGCTCACTTGAACGTTTCCGTCCGTGCCCTGAACTTGCGGCAGGCGGCTGATCGCCTCGTTGAGCGCGGCCTGCAGCGCCTGAACCTGCACGCCGGCATGCGAAAGCAGCGAGCGCGCGGAGCCGTCGCGTTGCGCGATCAACGCGGAAAGCAGATGCACGGGCTCGATGTACTGATTGTCGTTGCCGACAGCCAGGCTTTGCGCGTCCGAGAGTGCTTCCTGGAATTTGGTAGTGAGTTTGTCGATTCTCATTTTTGGTGAGCTCCAATTCGAATACGACCAAAATGAGGCGCTTTCGGGCGGTTTCAAGCGCGCAAACCGCTCATTCCGGGGGTTTTTTGCGAGTTTGACCGCGTCCGTCAGCGCGGCGGCGCTTTCGAAAGACCGCGCTGTGCAGGTTTCGTTCAGTGCCGCGATCGCGCCGAAGCGTCGGTCAGGACGGTGCGCCCGGAACGAGCGCAGCCGAATACACAGCATCGACGGGCGCGATGCCCAGCAGCCGCGCGAGATCGCTCGCCGGCTCGGACAGTTCGCCGACCGTGTGCTTGTCGAGTTCGGCGAGGAAGGCATCGCGCGCCGCCGCGAGCACGCCGCGCAGGCGGCAAGCGGGCTGGATCGCGCAATAGCGGCCGTCCGTTCGCTCGCCGAAGCAGCCGACGATCGCGAAGTCGCCCTCGGTTTTCCGGACGATATCGCCGATGGTCAGCCCGCGCGAGCGCGCCGCGAGCCGCAGGCCGCCGTGACGTCCGCGCACGGTTTCCACCCAGCCGAGATTGCCGAGTTGCTGGACGATCTTCATCAGGTGATTCTTGGAGATGCCGTAGGCGTCGGAGATCTCCCGAATCGTCGAGAGGCGCGCGGGCCGCACGGACAGATACAGCAGCACACGCAGCGCATAATCGGTGTAGTCGGTCAGTTGCATGGCTTTGGCGCGTCGGACGGCGGGTGGAAAAAAGCCGAGGTTGCGTGAATCGACTGACGGGCGAACGAGGCCGGGACAAATCCGCGCGGCGGCCGGGGCCATCGCCCGCGCGAGCGTCACAGGGTCTAATATCCGCTCGCGGCAGCCGCGACAGATCCGTCACGCGCCAGAGCACTGTTCACATTCTGCGCCACTTGGGTGCCTGCGTCAGCCAGATTAACGATGATTCGGCCTCCGACGCCAGCCTTACTGTTTGCAGCCATGAAGTCTTCAGCCATGAACCGAGACGAAACGAGCCACGCCATCACCCGCGAGCGCGAGCCCACGGAAACGAACATCCGCGCGCTCGTCGAGGCGTTCTATCGCCGCGTGGACGACGATCCGCTGCTCGGCCCGATCTTCGCGCGGCAACTCGAGGGCCGTTGGGACGAGCATCTCGCGAAGATGACGACGTTCTGGTCGAGCCTCGTGCTCGGCTCGAAGCAGTATCGGGGGAACGTGCAGGAGGCGCATCGGCCGCTCGCGGGCATCGAGCCGCAGCACTTCGCGCGCTGGCTGTCGCTGTTTCTGAACACCGTCGAAGCGCGCTACGAGCCCGCCGCGGCGGTCCAGTTCATGGAGCCGGCGCTGCGCATCGCGCAAAGTTTGCAACTGAGCAAGTTCGGCTGGGACTACCGGATTCCCGAGGAGCAGGAAGCCCTGCTCGCGGCGCTCAAGCGCCAGCGCACCGGCGGCCGCGATGAGCCGCGTTTCCCCGAGCGCCCGGCGGGCGACCCGTTTCCGGCAAAGTTCGTCGGCAAGCCCGCCGACGAAGACTGACGCGCGTATAAGCGGCGCGGCGGCGTCCGGCTGCCAAAGCAGCGCCGTGAACAAGCGCGACGACGACTAGAACCACTGCCGCTGGTCAGCCTTGCGGCGGCGTCCAGCGCGCGAGGGCCGCGTCGTCGGATTCGCGGGCGTCCACCCAACGTTCGCCCTGCTCCGTCTTTTCCTTCTTCCAGAACGGCGCCTGCGTCTTCAGATAATCCATCACGAACGCGCACGTTTCGAACGCTTCCGCGCGATGCATCGCCGTCGTCGCGACGAGCACGATCTGATCGAGCGGCTTGAGCTTGCCCACGCGATGCACGATGAGCACGTCCGAGCCGCGCCACCGTTCGCGCGCCTGATCGGCAATCGCTTCGAGCGACTTCTCGGTCATGCCGGGATAGTGCTCCAGTTCCATTGTCTCGACGGCGCTGCCTTCGTTCAGATCCCGCACCGTGCCGACGAAGCACGCGACCGCGCCGACCTTCGGATTGTCGGCGCGCAGCGCGGCCACTTCGGCGCTGATGTCGAAATCGGCTTCCTGCACGCGGACTTTCGCATGCGTTCCCATGTCAGCCACCCGTGACCGGCGGGAAGAACGCGACTTCGCAGCCATCGGTGATGCGCTGCGATGCGTTCGTCATCACGTGATTGCAGGCCATGCGCAGCGCGCGGCCTTCCGCGAGCGTCTCGGCCCACACGCCGCCGCGCATGCGCAGCCACGCGCGCACGTCGCCGACATTGACGACCGTATCCGGCACGCTCACCGTCTCGTTCGCGACGCCCAGTGCCTCGCGCACGCTCGCAAAAAATCTCAGTTCGACTTTCATGAAACTTCGTTCCTTACCGCATCAACTCTGAAAAGGGAATGAACCGCACCGTCTCGCCCGCGGTGATCGCGTGATTCGGCGGATTGTCAATGAGGCCGTCGCCCCAGACGGTGGACGTCAGCACCGCCGAACTCTGGTTCGGGAAGAGATCGAGGCCGCCGCCGTCGTTCACGCGCGCGCGCAGGAATTCGTTGCGGCGATCGCCCTTCTTTTGCGTGAAGTCGGCGCGCATGGAGTAGACGCGCGGCGCGACATCCTCGACGCCCGCGAGGCGCAGCACGAACGGCCGCACGAACAGCAGGAACGTGCAGAAGCTCGAAACGGGATTGCCCGGCAAGCCGATGAAAAAAGCCTCCTGCCCGCCTTCGCCGCGCCGGACCGCGCCAAACGCAAGCGGCTTGCCCGGCTTCATGGCGATCTGCCACATCGCGATGCGCCCTTCTGCTTCGACCGCCGGCTTCACGTGATCTTCCTCGCCGACGGAAACGCCGCCGCACGTCAGAATCAGATTGTGGTCGAGCGCGGCGCGGCGCAGGGTGTCGCGCGTGGCGTCGAGCGAATCGGCCACGATGCCGAAGTCCGTCACGTCGCAGCCGAGCTTCGCGAGCAGCGCGCGCAGCGTGAAGCGGTTCGAGTTGTAGATGGCGCCGGGCGCGAGCGCCTCGCCGGGCATGCGCAGTTCGTCGCCGGTGAAGAAAATCGCGACGCGCACGCGCCGCGTCACATCGAGCGCCGCGCAGCCGACCGACGCCGCGAGACCGAGCGCCTGCGGCGTGAGCCGCGTGCCCGCGCGCAGAATGACCGAGCCGCGCTCGATGTCCGCGCCCTGCCGCGTGATCCATTCGCCTGCAGCGGGCGGCTGCGTGAAGGCAACCGTGCCATCGTCGGACGCCTGCGCCATTTCCTGCATCACGACGGCATCCGCGCCGGGCGGCACCGTCGCGCCCGTGAAGATGCGCGCCGCCGTGCCTGCCGCGAGCGGCTCGGCCGTGTGCCCGGCCGGGATGCGCTGCGACACGCGCAGCTTGAGCGGCGCGGCGTCGCTGGCGGCGGCCAGATTGGCGGCGCGGACCGCGTAGCCGTCCATCGCGCTGGTGTGCATCGGCGGGACGTCGAGCGGCGAAACCACGTCGGCGGAGAGCACGCGACCGAGCGCGTCGAGCGTGTCGATACGCTCGGTGTCCGCAACCGGACGCGCGGCGTCGAGCAGACGACCGAGGGCATCGGCTGTGGCGAGCATCGGAGGACGAGATGAACCGGCTGACGGAGAGGACATGGCTTCGCTGGGAGCGCGGCGCGCTGAAGGAATGGAAAAGTGAGGCGGTCGGCAACTATTGTAGCGACTCATCGCACGGCACCCGACACCCGCCGCCGCGCGCGAAAGCTGCCCCGCCCCAGTGATACACTCGCAGCACACTTCCAGCGTCCATTTCCATGAAATTCTGTTCCGTCTGCGGCCACGAGGTCGGCCTGAGCATTCCGCCCGGCGACAACCGCGAGCGATTCGTCTGCAACAACTGCGGCACCGTGCACTATCAGAACCCGCGCAACGTCGTGGGCACCGTGCCCGTATGGGACGACAAGGTGCTTCTGTGCCGCCGCGCGATCGAGCCGCGCTACGGCTACTGGACGCTGCCCGCCGGCTTCATGGAAATGGAAGAGACGACGAGCGAAGGCGCCGCCCGCGAAACGCTGGAAGAAGCCGGCGCGCGCGTCGAAATCCAGAGCCTCTTCACGCTCTTGAACGTGCCGCACGTGCATCAGGTGCATCTGTTCTATCTCGCGCGGCTGCTCGATATCGAACTGGACCCCGGCGAGGAAAGTCTGGAAGTGCGGCTCTTTGAGGAGAGCGAAATTCCATGGGACGAAATCGCGTTCCCGACCGTCGGCCAGACGCTGCGCTTTTTCTTCGCCGACCGCGCCGCCGGCAACTTCACGCTGCATACCGGCGACATTTTCCGCACGCTGCGCGAAGGTTGAACGGCGCCGGACGATCATGGTTCCCTGGCTCGCTCACGACGATCCGTTTCCGCCGGTCGAGCGCGCGCTCGGCGCATCGAGCGGCGCGCCGGGCCTGCTCGCCGCGAGCGCCGATCTGCTGCCCTCGCGGCTCGTCGACGCCTACCGGCGCGGCATCTTCCCGTGGTATTCGGACGGACAGCCCGTGCTGTGGTGGAGTCCCGATCCGCGCATGGTGCTCGTGCCCGGCGAGTTCAAGGTGTCGCATTCGCTGCGCAAGACGTTGAAACGCGTTCTTCGCGACGATACGTGGGAAGTGCGCGTCGACCACGACTTTCCCGCCGTGATGCGCGCCTGCGCCGACACCCCGCGCGAAGGCCAGCGCGGCACGTGGATCACGGCGGATATCGTGGAGGCTTATACGTCGCTGCATCGCGCGGGCGAGGCGCACAGCATCGAGACCTGGCGCGACGGCGTGCGCGTGGGCGGGCTGTACGGCGTGTCGTTCGGGCGCATGTTCTTCGGCGAATCCATGTTCGCGCACGAAACGGATGCCTCGAAAATCGCGCTCGCGGCACTTGTCGGACACTTGCGCCGCCACAAAATAGAGATGATAGACTGCCAGCAGAACACGTCGCATCTGGCGTCGCTGGGCGGCCGCGAGATTCCTCGCCGCGCGTTCGTCGCGCATCTGCGCCGCGCGGTCGCCGAAGCGCCGATCCCGTGGCGTTTCGACAAGTCCGTGCTCATCGACCTCATCGGCACGGCCGCGCCCTGATCATCCGAAGCCCGCGCCGGGCGCACCGTTTGCGACGCGAGTACTCAGACAAGCACGATCCGCCGCGCACGCCTTCGCCGACAGCGAAGCGCACGCGGCAACGAAGAGACGACGCCTGCGAGAGCCGCCAAAGTGACACATCCGAACGAGCTGCCACTGTCACCGCTTTCCGCGCTGCAATTCTATGCAACAGCGCCTTACCCTTGCAGTTATCTGGAAGGGCGCGTGGCGCGCTCGCAAGTCGCGACGCCGAGCCACCTGATCAACTCGGACGTCTACACCGAACTCGTCAAGGCGGGCTTCCGGCGCTCGGGCGTCTTCACGTATCGCCCGTACTGCGACGGCTGCCGCGCCTGCGTGCCGGTGCGCGTGCCCGTCGCGCGTTTTGCGCCGAACCGCGCGCAGCGGCGCGTGTGGAAGCAGCACGGCAATCTAATTGCGAGCGTGGCGCCCTTGCATTACGACGAAGAGCACTACGCGCTTTACATGCGCTATCAGTCGGCGCGGCACGCGGGCGGCGGCATGGACCGCGACAGCCGCGATCAGTACGAGCAGTTTCTGCTGCAAAGCCGGATCAACTCGCGGCTCGTCGAGTTCCGCGAACCGGCCTCTGCTGACCAGCCCGATACGCCGGGCGCGCTGCGCATGATCAGCATGATCGACATTCTCGGCGACGGGCTCTCGTCCGTGTACACGTTCTTCGAGCCCGACCTGCCGAAGACGAGCTACGGCACGTTCAACATCCTCTGGCAGATCGAGCAGGCGCGAAGCCTGGACTTGCCGCACGTCTATCTCGGCTACTGGATACGCGAGAGCGAAAAGATGGCGTACAAGGCCAATTTCCGGCCGCTGGAAGGGCTCGTCGATGGCCGCTGGTCCGTGCTCGATCCCGCAACGACGCACTCGGCCGGCGCCCTGCCGATGCCGGGACGCAGCATCGGGCCGGGCCAGCCGAAATAACGGCGTCCACGCGCCATGTCATCCGGCTCCGGGCGCACGTCGCAAAGCCGCTAAAATAGCGGTCTTAAAAAAATTCGCCGTCGCCGGCGCTCATCCGTGTTCAGTTCTCTCTACCCGCTCGCGCGTTCGCGCCTTTTTCGCATGGACGCGGAAGACGCGCATCACCTGACCTTGCGCATGCTCCGCGCGGCCGGCCGCACCGGACTGGCCGGCGCGCTCGGCAAGCGCGGCCCCGATTCGCCGCGCACCGTGATGGGCCTCACGTTCAGAAATCCGGTCGGCCTCGCGGCGGGGCTGGACAAGGACGGCGCGTGCATCGACGGGCTCGCGGCGCTCGGCTTCGGCTTCATCGAAGTGGGCACCGTGACGCCGCGCGCGCAGCCGGGGAACCCGCGCCCGCGCATCTTCCGTCTGCCGGAAGCGGGCGCGCTCATCAACCGGATGGGCTTCAACAACGGCGGCGTCGATCAGTTCGTCGCGAACGTGCAGGCCGCGCGTTATCGCGGCGTGCTCGGGCTCAACATCGGCAAGAACGCGGATACGCCGATGGAGCGCGCCGCCGAAGACTATCTGTACTGTCTCGAACGCGTGTATCCGTTCGCGAGCTACGTGACGATCAATATTTCGTCGCCGAACACGAAAAACCTGCGGCAACTTCAGGGCGCGGGCGAACTCGACGCGCTGCTCGGAGCGCTCAAGGACAAGCAGCAGCGTTTGTCCGACCTGCACGGCAAGCTCGTCCCGCTCGCGCTGAAGATCGCGCCCGATCTCGACGACGAGCAGATCAAGTCGATCGCGGGCACCCTGCTCGCGCATCGCATCGACGGCGTGATCGCTACCAACACGACGCTTTCGCGCACCGCCGTCGCGGGCATGGCGCACGCCGACGAAGCGGGCGGCCTGTCGGGGCGTCCGGTGTTCGATGCATCGAACGAAGTGATCCGCAAATTGCGCGCGGAAGTGGGCACGGAAGTGCCGATCATCGGCGTGGGCGGCATCTTCTCCGGCGCGGATGCGCGCGCGAAGCTCGCGGCGGGCGCATCGCTCGTGCAGATCTACACGGGGCTGATCTATCGCGGGCCGGCGCTCGTCACCGAATGCGTCGAGTCGCTCGCGCAGGGAATATAGACATAAGCAAACGATCTTACGCGCCGGTTGCAGTTTCTCTATGATGCCGCACCTATCGGGCGCGGCACGGAAAGAACCGGCGCGCCACTTTGCCAACACGAGGAGAACAACACGATGAACCTGTCCACGCTCAAGAAGCTCGTCGCCGCCAGCCTGATCGGCGCGGCGTTCACCGCGGTCACGGCCACGGCGCACGCAGAAGACCTGCTCGATCAGGTCAAGCAGCGCGGCACGCTGCGCGTCGGTCTGGAAGGCACGTTCCCGCCGTTCAATTCGAAGGCGCCGTCGGGCGAGCTCGTCGGGTTCGACGTGGATATCGCGAAGGCCGTCGCCGCCAAGCTCGGCGTGAAGCCCGAGTTCGTCACGACGGAGTGGAGCGGCATCATCGCGGGCCTGCAGGCAGGCAAGTTCGACGTGATCGTGAACCAGGTCGGCATCACCGACAAGCGCAAGGAAACGCTCGACTTCTCGCCGGCGTACACGTACTCGAACGCGCAGCTGATCCAGCGCGCCGACGACAAGCGCGAATTCAAGTCGCTCGAAGACCTGAAGGGCAAGAAGCTCGGCGTCGGTCTCGGCACGAACTACATGGACATGGCGAAGTCGGTGCCGGGCATCGACGTGAAGACGTACCCGGGCGCGCCGGAATATCTGCGCGATCTGGCCGCCGGCCGTCTGGACGCCGCGCTCAACGACCGCCTGATGCTCGCGTACTTGCTCAAGAACTCGCAGTTGCCGCTGCGCACGGGCGCGAACGTCGGCGCGGGCAATCCGTCGGGCATTCCGTTCAAGAAGGGCAATCCGAAGTTCGCGAAGGCGATCGACGATGCCATGACCCAGCTCGAACAGGACGGCACGTTCGCGAAGATCTCCGACAAGTGGTTCGGCATCGACGTGACGAAGCCGGCGAAGTAAGCACGCAGACACGCGAGCGCACGCATGATCGGGCGGCATCGTCTCACGGTGCCGCCCTTCTCTTTTTCGCGCCCGGTTTATGATGTGCGCTTTCGCGCGCCGCCCGGCTCTTCGTTTCCAGCCGCGCGCTTTCCGCTTACGTTTTCCCGTTCATGTCGACCACTTCCCTGCTGGTTCAATCCGCGCCGGTGCTGGCGCAAGGCGCGCTGCTGACGATCAAGTTCGCGCTGTATTCGATGTTCTTCGGCCTCATCGCCGCGATCGTGCTGGCGTTGATGGGCATCAGCCGCAACCGCGCGCTCGTCGGCATCGGGCGCGTCTACGTCAGCGTGATGCGCGGCACGCCGCTCCTCGTGCAAATTTTCGTGATCTATTACGGCTTGCCGAGCCTCGGCATATCGCTCGAACCGACGCCCGCAGGCGTTATCGCGCTATCGGCGAACGTGGCGGCGTATCTGTCGGAAAGCATGCGCGGCGCGATCCTCGGCATTCATAGCGGGCAATGGCTCGCGGCGTACAGTCTCGGCCTCTCGCGCACGCAGACGCTGCGCTACGTGATCGGGCCGCAGGCGCTGCGCATTGCGGTGCCGAGCCTGTCGAACAGCCTCATCAGTCTCATCAAGGATACGTCGCTCGTGTCAGTCATCACCGTGACCGAGCTTTTGCGTAGCGCGCAGGAAGTGATCGCGGCGACCTATCAGCCGCTGCCGCTCTATCTGGCGGCGGCCTTGGTCTACTGGCTGCTGTGCAGCGTGCTGGAAGTCGTTCAGCGCGTGTTCGAACGGCGGCTCGCGCTGCCCGGGCGGCACTAACGCGCGCGCAGCCTCGTTCAGTCTTCCTCGAACGGAAAGCGCACGCCCAGGTCGCGCCGCGCCGCGTCCATGATCGCCATCATGCGCATGGACATGACATGCGGCATCACCGGGCTTTCGGTGGCACCCGCGCGCAGCAGCTCGCAGAAGTGCGCGGTCTCGTAGTTGAGGCCGCCGCCTGAGACGGGCTCGTCGAGTTCCACCTTGCGGCCGTCCGTATAGGCGATGGTCGCGCGAGCCGGGTTCCACCAGTTCTCATGAATCGTCACGGTGCCTTTCGTGCCGCCGATGAGCGCGTCGCCGCGTCCTTGCAGGTCCATTCCGCAGAACAGTTGCGCGATGCCGCGCTCATGCCGCACGTTCAGACTCGCGAAGACATCCACGCCCGTCGCGCCGACGCGGCCGATCGTCTGCACGTCGAGCGCCTCGCCGAGCCAGTCGACGGCGAGAAACGCTTCGTAGATGCCGATATCGAGCAACGCGCCGCCGCCCGCCTCCAGCGAAAACGACGGATGATCGGCCGGCACGTTCGCCATCGAGCAGCCCGCGCGCACGAGGCCGATATCGCCGATCGGATCGGCCTGCAGATGCTCGCGCAAGCGTCGATACAGCGGGTAGAACGGCGGCTTCATCGCCTCCATGAAGAGGACCTTCGCGCCGCGCGCCGCGTCGATCATTTGCTGCAAGATGCGCGCGTTCACGGCGGCGGGCTTCTCGCATAACACGGGCTTGCCCGCGGCGAACGCGCGCAACGCATAGTGCGGGTGGCTGTCCTGCATCGTCGCGACGTAGAGCGCGTCGATGTTGGCGAGCAAGGTGTCGAAGTCATCGAACGCGGCCGCGCCGAACGGCTCGGCGAGCGCGCGCGCCGACTCGGGCCGACGCGAAGACACGCCCGCGAGCGTCGCGCCCTCGACGTGTTGCAGGCTTTCGGCGAAGCGCCGCGCGATGCGCCCCGCGCCGACGATGCCCCAGCGTATCGATTCCATGTAGGTTGCCTCCGGATGTATGTCGTGCGGGGATTGTGCCTGATCGCGCCGCGCGGAAACGACAAAGCCGGGCACGAGGCCCGGCTTTCATCGGACGATGCAATTGTTCCGCGTCAACAGCGCGGTGTAGACCGCTCAGGCGCCGGCCGACGCGTTCACGTCCGGCGGCGAGACCGGCTGGCTCGGCTGACTCATGCGTTCGAGCGAGAACGCGCGCCCCACTTCCTCCGCCGCGAGATCGACGAGCGAGCGCGTCGCGCGTTCGGCGGCTGCCGGGTCTTTCGCCTCGATCGCCTCGACGACGCTGCGCTGCGCCGCGAGCGTCGCCTCGCGCACGGACTCGATGCCGTCCACGATCGGATTCACGGTCACGAGCGCGCCGCGCACGATGGCCGTCATCTGCCGGAAGAACTGGTTGCCGCTCGCGGCCACGATGCGCGTATGCAGCACTTCGTCCGCGGCCTGATACTCGGGCTCGCCGACCTGAAGGCGCGAAAGCGTATCGAACGCGTCGCGGATGCCGGCGATCTCGTCGGGCGTCGCGCGCGCAGCGGCGAGCGCGGCGGCACGCGGCTCGATCAGCATGCGGAATTCGATTACATCCCGCAAGAAAGTCTGATCCGGCTTCGCGCGAAAACGCCACGACACCACGTCTTCGTCGATGAGACGCCAGTCGCTCATCGGCCGGATGCGCGTGCCGGTCTTCGGCCGCACGTCCAGCATGTGACGGGCGAGCAGCATCGAGAGCGCTTCGCGCATGACGGTGCGGCTCACGTCGAACTCTTTGGAAAGGATGTCTTGCGGCGGCAGTATTGCGCCGTATTTCTGCTCGACGATCCCCGATACGAGCCCGTCCATGACCTTCGCCACCAGCGACCGCTCTTTGTTTTCATCCATCACGCTTCTCCCCTATCCGCCTGTCCGTAGCCCATGTGTGTCTGTGCGCGTCGCTCTCACGCGTCCCGTGGCGGCCAAGGCGACGAATTTCCGAACATCCATTCGTCGCACTACACGTTGCGGCTTCGTTGCGCTGAAAACCAGTGAGGAATTTCCTGACAGGGTATTCCCTTTGGTCGCCATCGAAGCCGCCTTCGCTTGCCGCCGTTCCTGTTCGTTGCATCACGCGTTGCATCACGCGCTGCCGTATGCGTTGCCGCATTTGTACGCTCGAATTCCTGTGCTCGCGCCGCGCGGGCGCCGTCATTCCTCAGGGAAACTGATGAATGACGGCGTCTCGGCGCGGCGTATTTGTGTGTTTTTTTCGGCCAGAAAACGTCAGCCGTTCATGCACTCATTTGAGCAAGCATCTCGTAGGCTTTCTGTGCGAACGCGAACGCTCACTCGCGCGGGGGCGGCTATTGTATGACGCGATCCGCGAAATTCTCATGCAGTGCTTAGTTCATGAGAATGCCGCTTTGGAGCGCCGTCGCATGGCTGCGAGCGGCGTATGGGGGCGCTTACATGGCGCCGTCCGAGGCGCGCGGACGCCTCGCGTGCATGCGTTGATCGCGGCGTTGCATCGACTCGCGCTCGGCGAGTGTCTGCTGATAGATGGCCACGTATTCGCTGCCGACTCTTTCGACCGAAAGCCGCTGAATGTCTTCCCGCGCGCGCGACGCGTACTGGCCGCGGGCTTGCGAATCGAGCAGGAGCCAGCGCAATTTCACGGCGGCCTGCGCCGGATCGCCCGGCGCCACGAGCACGCCCGCGCCGCCGCCATCGAGCAATTCGGGAATGCCGCCCACGCGCGTCGCGAGAATGGCGCAGCCCGCTTCGCGCGCCTCGGCGATCACGAGCGGACACGGGTCCTGATGCGACAAGAGCGCGAAGACATCGGCGTTCGCGAGATAAGGGCGCGGGTCCGTCACGAAGCCGGTGAAATGAACAGCGGATTGCAGGCCGAGTTCGGCGGCGAGCGCCTCCATCGACTCGCGCTCGGGACCATCGCCGATCAGATACAGGTGCGGCTCCGCGATGAAGTCGCGCTGATGCGCCGTTTGTTCGCGCACCATCGCGAAGGCCTTCAAAAGATCCGCGATGCCCTTTCGCCGATACATCCCCGCGACGCACACGACGCTCGGCCGCTTCATCGGCACGGGGCGCGCCGCCGGACGGCACGTGAGGCGCGGCGCGCCGACCGCGCCGTTGAGCACGACCGATACGCGCTCGCGCCCGATGCCGCGTTCTTCCAGCGTACGCGCGACGGCATCGCTCACGGCGACCATGCGGTCGCCCGCGCGCACGAGCGACGCGCTCTTCTGGAGTTCGTGATGCACGGTGGTCACGAGCGCGAAGCGGCGGCGCATGCTGCCGAAACGCGAGATGAGCGCGCCCGTCATCATGTGCGCGTGAACGATGTCGGGATCGAAGCGATCGATGAGACGATTGAAGCCCGCGATCATCGAGGGCACGCGCCAGGGCTGTCTCGACTGCTGCAAAGGAATGTGCGTGATGCCATGACGCCGCAACAGCGGCTCGAAGCCGCCGCCCGACGAAGCGACGACCACGTCGTGTCCCATGCGCGCCTCGATGCATGCGAGATCGACCATCATGTTGACGGTGCCGTTGCCGATGATCTGCGCGTGATTGGCGAGATGGACTATTCGCATGAGGGTGCCGGTTGCGCGTGCCGGCATACGTGAATGCGCCGGCCGCGCGGTTCGTTATCGTTATGAAGAAGAGCTACGGATACCGCAGAGACGCACGCGAGAAAGACTCGGGGCGCGCGTCTCGCTTCAGAGCAGTTCGTACGTATTGGCGAACGCGTTGGCGCCCGCTTGCTGCGACTTGCTGGCGCTCGTTTCGCGCGCCGTGCGGCTTTTTCTTGTCAGACCGATGTAGGGCATGCCATGTTCGAGGAACGGTCCCTCGGTCTTGCGAAAGCCGAACGCTTCGTAGAACGCGCGCAGACTCACGGGCGCGGTGAGCCGCACCGCGCGGCCCGGCCAACGTTCGGCGCACACGTTGAGCACGCGTTCGATGAGCGCGTGCGCGGTGCCATCGCCACGGCGCAGCGGACTCGTCAGGATTTTGTCCACGACGACTTCGGGATCTTCGATATCGCCTTCGTGAATGCGGGCGTAAGCGAGCACCGGCATCGGGCGCGTCATGTCGTCGGTTGCGAAGACGTGCACGCCGGTTTCATCGCGGCCGTCCGCATCGAGATGCACATGCGACTGCTCGACGACGAACACCGCACTGCGCGCACGCAGAATCAGATAAAGCTCGCGCGCAGTGAGCTGTTCGAAATCCAGGGTCTTCCAATTCATTGGTTGTTCTCCTTGCTGCCGGTTTCTCACCGGCGTTGCGACGATTGAACGTTACGTCCCGCGAAACAAGCTTTCAGTGCGGGGGCGCACCGACTCCAGGGCTTGCAGCCCCGTCAAATAAGGTCAACCACACAAGAGGGCGTCTTCGGGGAAAAAGGACGCCTTCACGAGATCCATCACGACATCTCAGCCGAGTCCCGCGCCACGCGGGCGACTCGCGCACGTGCCGCGATAGCGCTCGCGTCGTTGCGCACCTTCATGGGAAAATCACAATGCAACCCGCCATTGAACGCGGCGCCTCAATAAGCGATAAAAACAAAAGCGATAAAAGCGCAGGTAAAAACCACGAATGCTTCGGCGCGCACGCGGTATCGGTTGCCGGCTTTTCAGGCCCGAGGTAAGCCCATGAGCGCGTTTCATACCAGCGGTATGACGAGTTCCGGCGTCAGTCGTTCACGCGTCGTTTCACTCGATCCTTTGCGCATGCGCGCGAAACGTCATCGCGCGCATGGGCTGCATCGTGCCGAACGCATCTGGCGCGATGGCGCAGACCCCGTCGATCTGTGGATCGAACTCCTGCATGGCAATCAACTCGAACCGCTTGCCATGCTGGCCTACACGGTCGCGCAGGACTTCGAGGACGATCAGTTCACGCTCGGCCGTCCGCCGCGTGAAGACATCGAGAAACTCTACGGCCTGCAGGTCCACGAACTCGCCGTGTTCGGCTCGCTCGAAGAACGCGCGCTCGTGCAAACGCGCCGCGGCAATACGGTGCTCGTCGAGGTCGACGCCTTCTTCTTGCCCGACATGCGCGCGCTCTTCTATCGGCGCGAGCATGTGAAGACGACCATCGCCATTGATGTGATCGACCCCAACGCACGGCGGCTCGGTTACTTTCATCACAGCGGTTATCACCTTCTTCACGGCGACGACTACGATGGCGTGCTGGGAACCAGCGCTGCGCACGATGCGGCTTCAACCGGTGCAACGGGCACAACGCGAGGGCAAGCACTGTTCCCGCACGTCGAGTTCATCAAGCGCGCGCGCGAATCGCTCGGCGGGACACCGCTTGCGGAAGCGTCGGCGGACCTGTTGTGCGCGCATCTGCTGCGCCGTCCGATGCACAACCCCATATCGCGCTGGCGCAGCGCGTTTCCCGCACACGTCGAAACGATGCTCGAACGCGGGGAAGCGTATGCGCGGCCTTATGCGTCTCACGTGATGCGTCAGCTCGGCGGCAACTTCGAGTTGCTCGCGCATTACCTCGAATGGATGCGCGAACAGGGCTTCGACATTCCGGTGACGACCCACGTGGCCGCGCGCGCGATTGCGAGCGAAGCGATGGCTCTGCAATGTCGGCTCGCGCGGGCGCTTGCCAACGGGCAAGCGGATCTCTGCGACGCGTCGTTCGACATCATGGAAGCCGCGTATGAACGCGTGGTGCCCACGCTGGCGTCTATCGTCTGCTGATCGTTCGAACGCGGTATCCGTCACCCACACGCGCATGACATCGCGATGATTCCCGTCGCGTCATGCGCATTTCACGCTCGCATGGTGAGATGCGACGAGCGGCCACGACCCTATTGTCCCCGATGAAACATTTCCGCGCTGCGTAATGGCGCGTTCCATACGTTCGTCGGGAACGCTCTGATCTGGGGCCAAGGCTCGGAACCCATGCGCCTTTCGCAAACGTTTGACACGCACATCGGGGTTTTCGGGGGAAAAGACGGTCGCTCGCATGCCCTATGTGGGCGAAGTCACGCCCACTTGCAGGCACGATTCACGCATTCGGGCGCGGCCTGGCCCACAGACGAGCCGTTTCGTGCAACGGGCGCAACGTTTAGCCGTTTGCGAAATCGCCATGGAACACATTCTTCACTGCGCGCAAAGCCTTGTGCAGCAAGGCTCTCGCGGGAGGCAAGAGGGTTTGCGGCGGCAGCGCGTTCGTTAGGGCACGAACATGATGGAACACAGATGAATCAATTTTCAATGTCCCTACAAAAGGAGGGGTTCTCTCGGCGGGACGCGGGCCTCTGAGGCTTATCGCACGGTGATCGTCAAAGCCCGGCCCCGTCCGCGAGCGGTTTGCGCTGACGATACCCCTCCGGGCGCATGGGGATTCCTAAGACCACCGATGTTCAAGACTGAAACAAAAAGACGACGCTGCGCCGCATCACAGTGGGGGTTCGAGCAGTGAGGCCCCACCAGCATTGACGTTCGCCGCATTGGCACAGTCCTCGCTAAAAGAGTCGCGCAACCCGAAGCGACGCGATCTACTAAATCAACTCAAGCGAGCACGGGCTGTTAAACGGGGCTGGTGTGAGACGTTTTCATAGCCGCGACAGACGCGACCGGAGAACGATCACACCAGTAAAGAAAAAAGTGAAGCGCAACGCGCGAAGTTACGAGAGAACAAACATGCTGACCCTTCAGTCCGACCTGCACGGCAACCACCTCCTCGGCGCCCTTCCGGCACATGAGTGGCAAGCTCTGACTCCGCATCTCGAACTGGTTCAACTCCGCACCGAGCAACTGCTCTGCGATTCGGGCCAACGTATTCATCACGTGTACTTCCCGACGACCGCCATCATTTCTTTGCTGCATACGATGGAAGACGGCGGCTCGGTCGAAATCGCCGCAGTCGGCCGCGAAGGCATGACGGGCGTGCCGGTCCTGACCGGCGGCGAAACCATGCCCACGCGTGTCCAGGTGCAGTGCCCGGGCTTTGCGTATCGCATGAGCGCCCAGGCGCTGCGCGAACAGTTCGGACGTTCGGACTTTCTGCGCCGCCTGATGCTCCTCTACATGCAGGCCCTGCTCACGCAAGTCGCGCAGACCGCAGCATGTAATCGTCATCATTCGCTTAACAAGCAGTTGTGCCGCTGGCTCCTGATCGAAATCGACCGCACCGCGTCGAACGAACTGCAAGTCACGCAGCAGCTGATTGCCGACATGCTCGGCGTGCGCCGCGAAGGCGTGACCGAAGCGGCCGGCAAGCTGCACGATGCGGGCCTCATCCACCATAGCCGCGGCTGCATCAAGGTGGTGGATCGCGAAGGGCTGGAAGCGCGCGCCTGCGAATGCTACGGCCTCGTCAAACGTGAGTTCGACCGCCTGCTGCCGCGTCTGCGCGCGCAGGAGACGGCTTCGGCCTCCAGTGTCTGAGATACGGATGCACAATAAAAGTCACGATATGTTCGGCTGGACGGCGCGCTGTCTGGACGTGTTCTTCGTCATCGCGGGCGGGGTGATCGCGCATTCGATGCGCTTTTCCTCGCTCGAATTCAGCGATATCGAAAAGCTCCTGATCGCGTTCAATAGCGTGCTGGCATTGCTGTTGTTCCCGACGTTCGGCGTGTACGAAGCCTGGCGCGGCAAGCCGCTTCCGATGATGCTGGCGCGCGTCACGCTCGCGTGGATGACGGTGGCCGCCGCGGCGCTGCTGCTCGCCTTCACGCTGCATCGCATGGATGCGGTGTCGCGGCTGTGGTTCACGTATTCGACGCTGATCTCCGGCGCGCTCATCGTGGTCGCGAAATGCGTGGTGTACGCGAGCCTTCGTATCATGCGCGGCCGCGGCTTTAACCAGCGCACGGTGGCGATCGTCGGCGCGCAGGGCTTCGCGCGCACGCTGCTCGCCCATCTGTCGAGCACGCCCGAGCAAGGCTTCACGCCCGTCTGTCTGCTCGACACGACGGGCGACGAAGAACTGCATGCGAGCGGCCTCGGCAGCCGGCCCGGCGCGTCCATGCGCCTGCCGGTGCTCAACGATTTCGACGAACTCGTCGAGAAAGTGCGCGCCGAGGACATCAACGAAGTGTGGCTCGCGCTGCCGCTTTCGCAGGAACACACGATCTACCGCTTCGTGCATGCACTGCGGCACGACTTCGTGAATCTGCGGCTCATTCCGGACACGCGCAGCATCTCGCTCTTCAATCATTCGATGACCGATGTCGCGGGGCTTGCGACCATCAACCTGACGACGTCGCCTGTCAGCACCTTGCAGATGTGGCCGAAGATGCTGTTCGACCGCTGCTTTGCCGCGGCCGCGCTGCTCGCGCTCTCGCCGATCATGATTTCGATTGCGATCGCGATCAAGGCGACATCGGAAGGGCCGGTGTTCTTCACGCAAAACCGCAAGGGCGCCGACGGACGGCCGTTCAAGATCTACAAGTTCCGTTCGATGGCCGTGCATCGCGAGTCGAAGGGACACGTGACGCAGGCGACGCGCAACGACCCGCGCGTGACGAAGATCGGCGCGTTCCTGCGCCGCACGAGCCTCGACGAACTGCCGCAGTTCATCAACGTGCTGTTCGGCGACATGTCGGTGGTCGGGCCGCGTCCGCATGCGATCGAACACGACGATCTGTACAAGGATCTCGTCTACGGCTACATGTTCCGCTATCGCATCAAGCCGGGCATTACCGGCTGGGCGCAGGTGAACGGCTATCGCGGCGCGACCGAGAAGGTCGAGAAGATGCAGAACCGCGTGAAATTCGACCTGTTCTACATTCACAACTGGTCGTTCTGGTTCGACATCAAGATCGTCGCGATGACGCTGTTCAAGGGCTTCATCGGACGAAACGCGTACTGAGCGAGCTGCGCGCTGCATCGAAAGAAAACGGGCCCGGCGACTCGCGTTGCCGGGCCCGTTGCGCTTTTGGTCAGGCGCTTCAGTAGTCGATGCGCTCGACGCCCTGCTCCGTGCCGAGCAGGCACAGGTCCGCGCCGCGCGCCGCGAACAGACCCACTGTCACCACGCCCGGCCACGCGTTGATCTGCGCTTCGAGTCCGCGCGGGTCCGTAATGGAGAGGCCCTTCACGTCGATGATCTCGTTACCGTTGTCCGTGATGAACGGCATGCCGTCCTGCGTCACGCGCACGATCGGCACGCCGCCGAGCGCGGTGACCTTGCGGCCGATTGCGGTGCGCGCCATCGGCACGACTTCGATGGGCAGCGGGAACGTGCCCATCACGTCGACGCGCTTGCTCGCATCCGCGATGCACACGAACACCTCCGCCACCGACGCCACGATCTTCTCGCGCGTGAGCGCCCCGCCGCCGCCCTTGATCATCGCGCCGCTCGCGTCGATCTCGTCGGCGCCGTCCACGTAGACCGGCAGCGTGTCCACGTCGTTCAGGTCAAACACCTTGAAGCCGTGCGATTCGAGCCGCGCCGTCGTCGCGAGCGAACTCGAAACGGCCCCGCGATAACGCGCTTTCGAGGCGGCCAGCGCGTCGATGAAGCAATTGGCCGTCGATCCGGTGCCGACGCCGATGATCGAGCCTTCGGGCACGTGCGCGTTCACGTAGTCGGCCGCGGCCTGGCCGACGCGCTGCTTGAGTTCGTCCTGAGTCATGAAAATGGTGCTGCGCGTGAGGGTAAAACGCGATTTTATCGGAGCGCGCGCGCCTTCCCGGGCTTTTTGCGCAGGCGGTCAGAGCATGCTGTGCAGGAATCCGAGCGGATCGTGCGTGCGCGCGACGGACGCGATAAACGCGAACACGATGACCGCCAGCACGCCGAAAACGGCGCGTGCGCCCTTCGTCCGGCCGCGCTTGAGGGCGAAGGTGCCGAGCACGATGTAGACGACGAGGCCCGCGATCTTCGCGCCCAGCCACGCCGCGTTCGGCCCGAAGCCGATGATCGCGACGAGCGCAATCGCGCTCGCGAGCAAGAGCGTATCGACGATATGCGGCAGGATTCTGGTCGCGCGCGCGGCGAGAAGGCGCGAGTCCGTCAGCATCCAGATCCAGCGCAAAACGAAGCCCGCGATGCTCAGGCCCGCGCACGTCATATGGAGCGCGCGCAGCGGCAGAAAGTAGTCGCCCATTTCTTCTTTTGTCTAACGCAACGGTCAGGGGAAGTATTTGTCCAGCAAGGCCTGCGCGATGGCGTCTGTTTGCGCATCCGCGTCGCCCGCGTAGTCCGAAGGCCGGAAGTGCATCTGGAACGCGCCGAAGACGCGGCGGGTCTTCTCGTCGAGGATGCCGTCGGTGGCGACGTCGTAACCGTAGCGCTTGAGCTTTTCCTGCAACGCGCGCACATCGCACGGCGCTTTGGGATCGCGGCCCGCGAGATGCGCGGCGACGGTCGCGTCGTCGGGCCAGGCCCCGATGCCCGCCTCGTACAGCGTGCGCCACGGAAAGAGCGGACCCGGATCGATCTTGCGCTGCGGCGCGATATCGCTATGGCCTACCACGCGCGTCGGCGGAATGCCGTAACGCTCGACGATGTCGCGCGAGAGCTTCACGAGCGCATCGACCTGCGCGGGCGGATACGGCTGCCAGGTGCGGCCGGCGAGGGTATCGATCGGTCCGAGATTCACGTTCTCGATGCCGATGGACGACGCGTTCAGCTCCGTCGCGCCCTGCCAGTAGCTCTGCCCGGCATGCCACGCGCGCTTGTCTTCGGGCACGAGTTGATAGACGACCGGCTCGCCGTTCTCGATGCGCGGCGCGTCCGGCACGACGTAGTGGACGCTGACCTCATCGCCCGTGAGGACGGCGAGCGAGCGCGCTTCGTCGATTTCCGTGTAATGCATGACGAGGAAACGCACGCGCGAATCGGCGTTCTTCGCGTGGTGTTGCGTGTCGGCGATGTAGGTGCCGCGGTTTTGCATGGTGGGGGTGCAGGCGGTAACGAGAGCGCAGGCGAGCGTGAGACAGACGAGGCGAAGCATGCGCAACACCTTACTTCTTCACCATCCTCTGCCGCACGGCCTCGAACAGGCACACCCCGCTCGCCACCGACACGTTCAGGCTTTCCACCGCGCCCGCCATCGGGATATGCATGATCTCGTCGCACGTTTCGCGCGTGAGGCGGCGCATGCCCTCGCCTTCCGCGCCCACGACGATCGCCACCGGGCCGTCGAGCTTCGTCTCGTAGACGCTCGCCGTCGCTTCGCCTGCCGTGCCGATCACCCAGACGCCGGCGTCCTTCAGTTCGCGCAGCGCGCGCGCCAGGTTCGTCACCGTGATGTACGGCACGCTTTCGGCCGCGCCGCTCGCCACTTTCGCGGCGGTCGCGTTCAGGCCCGCCGAGCGGTCGCGCGGCGCGATGACCGCGTGCGCGCCCGCCGCGTCCGCGACGCGCAGGCATGCGCCGAGATTATGCGGGTCGGTGACGCCATCGAGCACGAGCAGCAACGGCGTTCCCGAGATGCCGTCGAGCAGTTCCGCGAGGTTCTGCGCGAGCGGCAAGTCGTGCGCGCGGGCCACGACGCCCTGATGCTGGATATTGCCCGCGAGGCCCCAAAGACGCCCTTCGTCGGCGGCGATCAGACGCACGCCCGCGTCCTTCGCGGCACGCAGGAAGTCCTGCATGCGCCGGTCCTTCCGCGTGGGGTCGTACAACACTTCCTCGATAGACGAGGCATCCGCCCGCACGCGCGCCGTCACCGCGTGGAAACCGTAAAGAACCTTGAGACGTGACATGACTGATTCGAACCTTCGTGATGACCATGAAAAGCACGACGCGGCCCGGCGCAAAGCGCACCGGACCGCGCGTATTCGTTGACGCGATGAGCGCCCGCTAGCGTTTCTTGCGCGCCGGCCGCCCCTGCGCCGCCGACTTCGACGCCGAGTTGGACGTCCCCCCGCGTTTCTTCGCCGCGCCGCCGCGCGCCGCCGGTGACGCGCCCTTCTTCGTGCCGCCGCGCTGACGCGTGCTCGGCGCGTCGTCGTTCAGCGGACGAATGCGCGGACCCGCTGCGCCATTCGCGCCATTCGCGCCCGAGGCGCCGTGATCGGCCGCGCCCGACGACGAACGCGGCGACGGCTTGACGGGCGTATCGCGCACCAGACGGAAGTCGATCTTGCGCGCATCGAGATCGACGCGGCCCACCTGCACGCGCACGCGATCGAACATGCGATACCGGATGCCGGTGCGCTCGCCGCGCAGCTCGTTCTTGATCTCGTCGTACTGGAAGTAGTCCGAGCCGAGCTCCGTCACATGCACGAGCCCTTCGATGAAGAGCGAGTCCAGCTGCACGAAGATGCCGAACGACGTCACGCCGTTCACCATGCCGCCGTATTCCTCGCCGAGCTTGTCGCGCATGAAATAGCACTTGAGCCAGGCTTCGACGTCGCGTGACGCTTCGTCGGCGCGACGCTCGTTCGACGAGCAATGCAGGCCGAGTTCCTCCCACACCGCGACGCTGTTGCGCGACCGGCCGCGTGCGCTGTCGTCGGCCAGTTGCATTTCGCGCGCGGCCTTCGTCAAGCCCGTGCTCAGCGAAACGTCATGGCCGATATCCGGCACGTATTTCTTGCCCTGCAGAATCGCGTAGATGGCGCGGTGCGTGAGCAGGTCGGGATAGCGGCGAATCGGGCTCGTGAAGTGCGCGTACGCTTCATACGCGAGCCCGAAGTGACCGATGTTGTCCGGACTGTAGACGGCCTGCTGCATCGATCGCAGCACCATCGACTGAAGCATCTGCGCGTCGGGCCGGTCGCGGATTTGCGCGATCAGCGCCGCGTAGTCGCTCGCGTGCGGCTTGTCGCCGCCCGTCAGCGTCAGGCCGACGCCACGCAGAAACTGCCGCAGGTTCTCCAGCTTTTCCTCGGTTGGCCCCGCGTGCACGCGGTACAGGCCCGGATGCTTGTTGCGCTTCAGGAAGTCCGCCGCGCAGACGTTCGCCGCGAGCATGCACTCTTCGATCAGCCGATGCGCGTCGTTGCGATGACGCGGCAGAATCTGCTCGATCTTGCCCTGCGAGTTCACGACGATATACGTCTCCGTCGTGTCGAAGTCGATCGCGCCGCGCTTCTGGCGAGCCGCGTGCAACGCCTTGAAGACGCCGTAAAGGTTCTGCAACTGCGGCACGAGTTCCGCGCGCCGCGCGGCTTCCGGGCCCTTTGTGTTGGCGAGCACGGCCGCGACTTCGGTGTAGGTGAGCCGCGCCGCCGAGTGCATGACGCCCGGATAGAACTGGTACGCCTTGATCTCGCCGCGCGCCGTGATGATCATGTCGCACACGAGCACGCAGCGGTCGACGTCCGGATTCAGCGAGCACAGCCCGTTCGAGAGCTTCTCCGGCAGCATCGGGATCACGCGGCGCGGGAAGTACACCGACGTGCTGCGGTCGAGCGCGTCGACATCGAGCGGCTCGTTCGGGCGCACGTAGTGCGACACGTCGGCGATCGCCACGAGCAGGCGGAAGCCTTGTCCGCGGCCGACAGCGACGGGCTCGCAATACACGGCGTCGTCGAAGTCGCGGGCGTCTTCGCCGTCGATCGTGACGAGCGGTACGTCGCGCAGATCCACGCGATGCCGGATGTCCACCGGCCGCACTTCGTCGGGCAGCTTCGCGGCTGCGGCGAGCGCGGCTTCGCTGAACTGATGCGGCACGCCGTACTTGCGCACCGCGATCTCGATTTCCATGCCGGGATCGTCGATATCGCCGATCACTTCGGCCACGCGCCCGAGCGGCTGCGAATGGCGGCTCGGAAAGTCCGTCAGATCCACGGACACGACCTGCCCGACTTTCGCCTTTTTCGGGTTCTGCGTGATGAGAATGTCGTGGCCGATGCGCTTGTCTTCCGGCACGAGAATGAGCGCGCCGTTTTCATTCACGAGCCGCCCGATGATGCGCTTGTTCGCGCGGTCGGTCACCTCGACGATATGGCCTTCGGGCCGCCCGCGCCGGTCGTAGCCGACGATGCGTGCGAGCACGCGGTCGTTGTGCATGACCTTCTGCATTTCGCCGTTGGGCAGGAACAGATCGTCCTGGCCGTCATCGCGGATCAGAAAACCGAAGCCGTCGCGATGACCTTGCACGCGCCCCGCGACGAAGTTCGACGGATGCGTGAGCTGATAATGGCCGCGCTTGTCGAGCCGGATTTGCCCGTCGCGTTCCATGGCCGCCAGTCGCTTGAAAAATCCTTCGCGCTCCTGGCGCTTGATCGACAGGGCCTCGGCGATGTCGTTCGCGGAGTGAGGCGTTTCGCTCGTGCGCAGCACGCCGAGAATCTCTTCGCGGCTGGGAATCGGATACGGATATTTGCTCAAGGGCTTAATAGAGTTCTTCTCGTTGGACTGGACTTTCGCCGTGTTTTGCCGTTAGTCGAGCGGCAATCGTTGAAATCATTCTAACACTGCCTATTGTGCGCACTGACCGCCCGGCCGGCGCTTGCTCGTTGCCAGTGCAGCAAACGCCGGCCCCGCCGCGACCGGCGATGAAACGCTTGACAGCGGCTCGCGAGTCGCTATAATGGCGTTCTTTGCTGCTGACGCAGACAAAGAAATACGCAGCAACGCACCCTTGCCCAGGTGGCGGAATTGGTAGACGCACTAGGTTCAGGTCCTAGCGGTGGCAACACCGTGGAGGTTCGAGTCCTCTCTTGGGCACCAAGGTCCCTTTCTCGCGAAAAGCCCCACGCAATTGCACGTGGGGCTTTTTGTTTTCTGCTCGCGGTTCTCTTTCTTATAATCTGCTTCGCTTTTCTTTCGTTTTTATTCGGCTTCTGACCGGGTTAAAGCGAAATGAATGGATCGGCCGCGCTATCGTCTTTTCTCCATCAGTAACGTTCAGCACGCTCTTAAACGGCGGCGTACACTCGTCCTGCCCGCGTGACCGCATAACCGCCGCGTGCAACCGCATTGCATATCAAGCTGATCAATACTGATTGGGAGACCGACGCGATGAGTTGGACGCGAGAACAAAGAAACGTAACGATTGCCGCTTATCTCGGCTGGACGCTGGACGCATTCGATTTCTTCCTGATGGTTTTCGTCCTGAAGGACATTGCCGCGGAATTTAACACGAAGATTCCCGAAGTCGCCTTTGCCATTACGCTCACGCTCGCCATGCGCCCTATCGGCGCGCTGATTTTCGGCCGGCTTGCGGACAAGTTCGGCCGCCGTCCGACGCTGATGGTGAATATCGCCTGTTATTCGTTGCTGGAATTGCTCTCCGGCCTCTCGCCCAACCTGACGACGCTTCTCATCTTGCGCTCGCTTTTCGGCATCGCGATGGGCGGTGAATGGGGCGTCGGTTCTGCCCTGACGATGGAAACCGTGCCGCCCAAGGCGCGCGGCTTCGTGTCCGGCTTGCTACAAGCCGGTTATCCGAGCGGTTATCTGCTCGCGTCGATCGTATTCGGCGTGCTGTACCAGTTCGTCGGCTGGCGCGGTATGTTTTTCGTCGGCGTGGCGCCCGCGCTGCTCGTGCTTTATGTTCGCGCGCATGTCCCCGAATCGCCCGCATGGCGAGCGATGGAAAAGCGCAAACGTCCCGGCCTGCTCGCGACGCTCAAACAGAACTGGACACTTTCGCTCTACGCGATCGTTCTGATGACCGCATTCAATTTCTTTTCGCACGGCACGCAGGATCTTTATCCGACGTTTCTGCGCGAACAGCATCACTTCGATCCGCATACGGTGTCCATCATTACCATCGTACTGAATATCGGCGCGATTGTCGGAGGGCTATTTTTCGGGTCGTTGTCCGAGCGAATCGGGCGGCGCGTGGCCATTTTCATCGCCGCATTGATCGCGTTACCGGTGCTTTATCTATGGGCGTTTTCGGCGACTCCGGTTGCGCTGGCAATCGGCGCGTTTCTGATGCAGATATCGGTGCAAGGCGCGTGGGGCGTGATTCCGGTGCATTTGAACGAGATATCGCCGGATGAGATTCGCGCCACTTTTCCGGGGCTCGTGTATCAACTCGGCAATTTGCTGGCCGCGATAAATGCGACGATGCAGGCGTCGATTGCCACTTCTCACGGAAACAACTACGGCATGGCGATGGCGATCGTCGCGGGTACCGTTGCGGTGGTGATTGCGGCGTTGATTTTCTTTAGCCGGGAACGCAGGGGGATCGATATGACGCGGTCGGCGGAGGAAGTGGGGGCGACGGGATAGGGCTTGCGGCGTACCTGTCGAAACGCCTTTCCCGACGACTCGCGCTTGCGCTCACGGAAGAATGCTTGCACTTCGCCGTTTACACGGGACCGCTTCGGCACCGTCAAACGCGAAGACAAGTCATGACTCAAGCGCACGTCCGTCGCCTCCTCTACTCGACGCTCGCGTGCGCGCTGTCAGCGTCGATCACTGCTAGCCCGGCCCCCGCCCGAGCGACTCCACAGCCGGCGGTCCACGAAAATTGCCACGCAAACGGCCGACCAACAAGCCCAATGGCTCTCACGCGCCGCCGCCGACGGCACGCTCGCGCGCCTCAGCGACGACGAACTCGTCGCCCTCTTCCGTGCGCTCGATCCGGCGACGCTGCCGCGCTACCTGCGCGACGGCTTAGCCCGCTATGCATCCTGCGAATTCACGATCGTTCGACGCGAGCGCATCGGCGGAAAATGGCCAGAGCGGCCCGACCACATGCTCGTGCGCGTCACGCGCGAACCGCTGCGCGTCTACGCCAGATGGCTGCCCGATGGCGCTCATGCGGGCCAGGAAGTCATCTACGACGAGTCCAGGCGCCCCGGCGAACTCTACGGCCATCTCGGCGGCTTGCTCGGTGTCGTGCCGATGTGGACATCGCTGAACGGCCCGCTCGCCCGCGCGCAATCGAATCATTCGATCCGCGAACTCGGCATCGATGCCATGACGCAGCGTTTTATCGACGAAGGCAGGAAGTTCGCCGACGCCGGCATCACGCAGGCGTCGGATATCGCGGTGACGACCGTCAACGGCGCGCGCGTCGTCGCGTTGACGTATGTCGCGCCGGCCGGGCAGCCCGACTTCTATGCGAAGCGCGAAGTGATCGACCTCGATCTCGAAGCGCCGCTGATCCGCGCGGTCGAATCCTTCGACAACGAAGGCAGAGTGTTCGAAAGCGTCGTCTTCGAGCACATCGAGCCGAAAACGTTCGACGGCCTGACATTCGATCCGCACAACCCCGACTACCGCTTCTGAAGCGCGCACCGATTGCGTGACATGCGCTGTAACACACGCATCCTTGCCGATGCGCGGCGTTTAAGCAGCGTTTAAGTCTCGCCTAAGTTTCGGCCGATACGCTTGCCGCACTTCATCATCGACATCCATGACGCCGCACTGTCTGCGGCGCGAATCGTCATGTAAACCAAGGAGTTCGCGCATGAACCTCCGCTCTGCTTCGGCTCCCGTGCGAGCCATCAAACGGCTCTTGAGTCACCACGAGATTGCCACGCTGCTTTTGCTGATGCACGCGCCGATCGACGCGATGGCCGCGCCGCCCGACGTGACCTCGCTGCAGGAGTACGGCTACGTGGAAATCGTCTCGCCCGACGCGGACGGTCCCAAGGTGCGGCTCACCGAGGACGGCAACGCCGTTCTGCGCGGCCTGGGCGTCAAGTAAGCGCCCGTCTTGTCGTCGCGATCTCTGTAATAATCGGTCGACCTTCTTAACCGACCGAGGAGTGATTCGCGATGCCCGCCATGGAACCCATCGTTCAACGTGTGCTGCTGACCAACGACGACGGCATCGATGCGCCCGGCCTGGCCGTGCTCGAAGCCGTCGCCGCAGAACTCGCGCACGAAGTCTGGGTCGTCGCGCCCGAGCACGATCAGAGCGGTACTTCGCACTCCATCAGCCTGCATTCGCCGCTGCGCATCTCGCGTCAGGGCGAGCGGCGCTTCGGCGTCCAGGGCACGCCCGGCGATTGCGTCGTGATGGCCGCGCGGCATCTCATGAAAGACGCGCCGCCGACGCTCGTGCTGTCGGGCATCAATCGCGGCGCGAACCTCGGCGTCGAGACGATGTTCTCAGGCACCGTCGGCGCGGCGATGACGGGCCTTCTTCTCGGCCTGCCTTCGATCGCGCTCAGTCAGACGTTCTCCGACCGTGAAAGCGTGCGCTGGGATACGGCGCGCGCGCTCGCGCCCGGCGTGATCCGTCAGTTGCTGGCCATCTCGCACGACGCGCCGACGTGTCTCAACGTCAACTTCCCGGACTGCGATGCATCCTCGGCCGGTCCGCTCACCGTGACGCGGCAGGGCGTTGGGCTCGTGGAAGGCATCGACGTGCTCGATGAGACCGATCCGCGCGGCATCGACTACTTCTGGCTGAGATTCCAGCGCGGTCAGCGCGAGAATGCGCCCGACAGCGAAACCGCCGTGGTCGCGAGCAAGCGCGTTTCGGTGACGCCGCTGCATTTCGATCGCACCGATTCCCGCACGTTCGCCACGCTCGAAGCCGGTCTGCGCGCCGGCGCGTGAACCTAGAGCCTTTCCTCCCAGACGCAACGCACGGTTTCTCGTATGCTGCGTCGGCAACGCGCCCGGCAACGCTTCGGGCGCCACGATCACAAAAACAAGGAGGCAACATGAAGCACTTCGTCCGCATCGCGGCCGGCGCGCTTATCGCATTGTCGGCGGCGGGCGCGTTCGCGCAGGCGTCGTCGCCCGCAGGCACCTGGCAAACCATCGATGACGCCACCGGCAAGCCAAAGGCGATCATCCAGATCATCGACGACGGTAACGGGCAGCTTTCCGGCAAGGTAGTGCGCGGCATCGGCGAGTTCGATCATCCGGACCGGCGCTGCACCGCGTGCACCGACGACCGGAAGGATCAACTGGTCAAGGGCATGACCATCATCACGGGCATGAAGCAGAACGGCGATACGTGGGAAGGCGGCCAGATTCTGGACCCGGAAAACGGCAAGCTGTACAAGTGCAAGATGAAGCTGGAAGACGGCGGACAAAAGCTGGTGGTGCGCGGTTATATCGGCGTGTCGCTGCTCGGGCGCTCGCAAACGTGGGTGCGACAGCAGTAGCGCTTCTTAACGCGCAAAGAAAAACGGGCGGAAGACTGCTTGTCTTCCGCCCGTTTCTTTTGATTCAGCGCGCGGTTCAGGCAGCGTGACGAACCGGTTCATCGCCTTGCGGCGAGCGCGCCGCCGCGAGGGCGCGCATCGGCTCCAAGGCTTGCTCTGTCGCAACCGGCAATTCGGCCGGCACGCGCATGCGGGAAGTCATGAGCCCGTACAGCGATTCACCGGCGGGGCCGAAGAGTTGCGTCATCACGCGCAGCAACACGCCCGATTCATGCCAGGCCTTGAAGCGGCGATGGCACGTCTGATACGACGGATATTTGCGCGGCAGCGTGGACCACGACGCGCCGCTGTACATGACCCAGAGCACGCCGTTGAGCACGGCGCGCGTGTTGGCCAGAGGACGGCCGCGCAACTCCGAGCGCGGACGCAATTCCGGAAGCAGCGGTGCGACCATCTGCCATTCTTCGTCGGACATATCGCGGTAGGGTTTCACGGCATTCTCTCCAATTAACTGCTGATTAACTGGCCAGAACAATACCGAGTGCCCTTCAACCGGCAAATCAGAGAGGTCCTAATCTTGAAAACCCGGCGAAAGCCTTATGCCATTTGGCTAGACGCCTGTTTTTGATTCTCGTATTAGCTCAGGTAAGCGAAATGTTCGCGAGCCGCCGCGGCGCCTCCAGATACTCTTGCGACTGCATTTCGACGATGCGCGAGACCGTGCGCGCGAACTCGTTCGCCATCGGCCCTTCCACGTACAGGTCCTCTGCCGGCACCGCCGCCGACATCAGCAGCTTCACCTTGTGGTCGTAGAAGACGTCGATGAGCCACGTGAAGCGGCGTGCTTCCGACGCCATGCGCGGCGACATCTGCGGCACGTCCGACAGGATGACCGCGTGGAAGCGGTTCGCGATCTCCAGATAGTCGTTCTGCGAGCGCGGGCCGCCGCAGAGCGTCGCGAAGTCGAACCACACGACGCCATCGGCTTTGCGCAGCGCCTTGATCTCGCGCTTCTCGATATGCAGGATCGGGCTTTCATCGGGCACGGCCGCGAGCTTCGCGTAATCCGCGCGCAGCGCCTTGTCCGCCGCCGCGCCGAGCGGCGTGTGATACGCCTGCACTTGCGACAGCGTGCGCTTGCGATAATCGGTGCCCGCGTCGACATTCAGCACGTCGAGATTCTTCTTAAGCAACTCGATGGCCGGCAGCAGCCGGTCGCGGTGCAAGCCTTCCGGATACAACGTGTCCGGCTCGTAATTGGACGTCATCACGAACTGCACGCCGTTGTTGAACAGGCGGTCCAGCAGGCGATACAGAATCATCGCGTCCGCAATGTCGGAGACGTGGAATTCGTCGAAGCAGATCAGCCGGTAACGCTTCGCGATGCGCCGCGCCAGTTCATCGAGCGGATCGGCCTGTCCCTTCAATTCCTCCAGCTCCCGATGCACTTCGCGCATGAACTCGTGGAAATGCAGGCGCGTCTTGCGCTGCACCGGCACGACGGCGTAGAAGCTGTCCATCAGGAAACTCTTCCCGCGCCCGACGCCGCCCCACATGTACACACCGCGCGGCAGTTCCGGATGCACGAGAAACTTCCTGATCGCGTTCGAGCGTCGCGCCTTGTACGCGACCCATTCTTCGTAGCAGCGTTGCAGGCGAGCGACCGCCGCCAGCTGCGCTTCGTCGGACTGGTAGCCCCGCGTGCGCAGTTCGTTTTCGTAGTATTCGGTGACGTTCATCTTCTGCCGTTCGATGTGACGAAGGCGAGCGGTTTGATCCGCTCGCCTTCGTGTGCGATGCCCTGCTTGTTGCCCGAAGTCGAGCCGAATTACATGTTCAACGCGCGCTTGTCGACCGCGAGCGCTGCTTCGCGCATCACTTCAGACAGCGACGGATGCGGATGGCAAATGCGGCCGATGTCTTCCGACGCCGCCTTGAACTCCATCGCGACGACCGCTTCCGCGATCAGATCCGATGCGTCCGCTGCGATGATATGCACGCCGAGAATCTCGTCGGTCTTCGCGTCCGCGATCATCTTGACGAAGCCTTCCGCCCGTCCGATGCCCAGCGCGCGGCCATTGGCCATCATCGGGAACTGGCCGGTCTTGATCTCGCGGCCTTCCGCCTTGAGTTGCTGCTCGGTCTTGCCGACCCACGCGATCTCCGGTTCCGTGTAGATGACCCACGGCACGCAGTTGTAGTCGATATGCGGCTTTTGTCCGTCGATGATTTCCGCTACCGCCACGCCTTCGTCTTCCGCCTTGTGCGCGAGCATCGGGCCGCGCACGACGTCGCCGATAGCGTACACGCCCGGCACGCTCGTCGCGCAGTGATCGTCCACGTCGATGAAGCCGCGCTCGTTCGCCTTCAGGCCGATGCTTTCCAGACCGAGGTTGTCCGTGTTCGGCACGCGTCCGACGGAGACGATCAGGCGGTCCGCTTCCAGCGTTTGCGCGTTGCCCTGATTGTCCGTGTATGCGATCGAGACGCCGTTGCCGGTCGTCTTCACTTCGCCGATCTTCACGCCGAGATGAATGTCGAGCCCTTGCTTCTTGAACTGCTTGGCCGCTTCCTTCGCGAGCGATTCGTCCGCTGCGGCGAGGAACTGCGGCAGCGCCTCGAGCACCGTCACTTCAGCGCCCAGACGACGCCACACCGAGCCGAGTTCCAGACCGATCACGCCCGCGCCGATCACGGCGAGCTTCTTCGGCACGGAATCGAACGAGAGCGCGCCTTCGTTGTCGGCGATCAGCTTGTTGTCGACCGGAATGCCCGGCAGATGACGCGCCTTCGAGCCCGTCGCGATGATCACGTTCTTCGCCGTGACGGTTTCCGTTTCGCCTTCGCCCGACACGTCGATCTGCACGCCGGCGTCCGTCTTGCCGGTGAACTTGCCGTGACCCTTGAGCCACGTGACCTTGTTCTTGCGGAACAGGAATTCGATGCCCTTCGTCATCTTTTCGACGATGCCGTCCTTGCGCGCCAGCATCTTCGACACATCGAGCTTCACGTCGGACACGCTGATGCCGTGATCGGCCAGATGCTTCGACGTATTTTCGAATTCTTCGGAGGACGCGAGCAGCGCCTTCGACGGAATGCAGCCCACGTTCAGGCAGGTGCCGCCGAGCTTCAGCGCGCCGGCCGGGTTCTTCCACTTCTCGATACACGCAACCGTCTTGCCGAGTTGCGCTGCGCGAATCGCCGCGATATAGCCGCCCGGGCCCGCGCCGATCACGACGACATCAAATTCCTTGGACATGACTTTCCTTGAGTAGACCCCGCTCTTGCGGAGACGCCTTCGAGCGGTGCGCGCGAGCCTATCGCGCGCACCGAAGGCACTGTGTTCTTACAGGTCCAGCAGCAGACGGGCCGGATCTTCCAGCGCGTCCTTCATGGCGACGAGCGACAGCACGGCTTCGCGGCCGTCGATGATACGGTGGTCGTACGACAGCGCGAGGTAGTTCATCGGACGGATCACGATCTGGCCGTTCTCGACCACGGCGCGTTCCTTCGTCGCGTGCACGCCGAGAATGGCGGACTGCGGCGGGTTGATGATCGGCGTCGAGAGCATGGAGCCGAACACGCCGCCATTCGAGATGGAGAACGTGCCGCCCGTCATTTCTTCGATCGACAGCTTGCCGTCGCGCGCCTTCGCGCCGAATTCGGCAATCTTCTTCTCGATGTCCGCGAGGCTCATCTGGTCCGCGTTGCGCAGAATCGGCACGACCAGACCGCGCGGCGAACCGACCGCGATACCGATGTCGAAGTAGCCGTGGTAGACGATGTCGTTACCGTCGATCGATGCGTTCACGAGCGGGAACTTCTTCAGCGCGTGCACGGCGGCCTTCACGAAGAACGACATGAAGCCGAGCTTCACGCCGTGTTCCTTCTCGAAGCGGTCCTTGTACTTGTTGCGCAGATCCATGACCGGCGCCATGTTGACTTCGTTGAACGTCGTCAAAATGGCGTTGGTTTGCTGCGATTCGAGCAGACGCTCGGCGATACGCGCACGCAGACGCGACATCGGCACGCGCTGTTCCGGGCGATCCTTCAGCCACTGATCCGCCGATGCCGGCGCGTTGACTTGCGGCAGCGCAGGCTTCGCGGCCTTGGCGGGCGCAGCAGCCGGTGCCGGCGCCTTGGCGGCGGCGGGTGCGCCGGCTTGCGCGGCGAGCGCGTCGCCCTTCGTGATGCGGCCGTCGCGGCCCGAGCCCGACACCTGGTCGGCGGACACGCCCTTCTCGGCCAGAATCTTCGTCGCGGCGGGCGATGCCGCGCCGCCCGTGACCGAACCGCCCGTCGCGGAGGCGGTCGCTTGCGCGGTCGCCGACGACGACGCCACGGCCGGCTCGGCTTGCGGCGCGGGCTTCACTTCGGCGTCGCCAGCGGCGGCGGCGGCGGGCGCTTCGCCTGCTTTCGCTTCGGTGTCGATCTTCGCGATGATCTCGTCAGCCGTGACGATATCGCCGTCATGCTTGATGACTTGCGCGAGCACGCCAGCCGACGGCGCGGGCACTTCGAGCACGACCTTGTCGGTTTCGATTTCGATCAGGATTTCGTCCTGGGCGACTGCCTCGCCCGGCTTTTTCTTCCATTGCAGCATGGTTGCTTCCGAGACCGACTCGGAAAGCTGGGGAACCTTGACTTCTACGATAGCCATTTCTGTATTGTCCTAATGCGTTCTGTGTGTACGAGCGTCGGAACCGGCGCGCTTCCCGCACGCCGGTCCGATCAGGCAACGATTACTTCGCGATGGTCTGCGCACCCTTCAGGCGGCCGAACGCGCCTTCAACCAGCGCCTTCTGCTGCTCGTAGTGCTTCGCGTAGTAGCCGACCGCGGGCGAGGCGGAAGCGGGACGGCCGCTGTAGGCCAGCTTCATCCCTTCCTTCATGCCTTCACGCAGATGGTGCTCGATGTAGAACCAGGCACCCTGGTTCTGCGGCTCGTCCTGCACCCAGACCACTTCGGTCGCGTTTTCGTACTTCTTGAGTTCCGCGTCGAACTGCTTGTGCGCGAACGGATACAACTGCTCGATACGCACGATGGCGATGTCGTTCGCCTTCGCTTCGCGGCGATGCGCGACGAGGTCGTAGTACACGCGGCCCGAGCAGCAGATCACGCGCTTGACCTTCTTCGCGTCGATGCTTTCGTCCACTTCGCCGATCACCGGCTGGAACGAGCCCTTCGCCAGTTCCGACAGGTCCGACACCGCTTCCTTGTGACGCAGCAGCGACTTCGGCGTGGCGATGATCAGCGGCTTGCGGAACAGGCGGATCATCTGACGGCGCAGCAGATGGAAGATCTGCGCCGGCGTCGTCGGCTGAACCACTTGCATGTTGTGGTCCGCGCACAGTTGCAGGAAACGCTCGATGCGCGCCGACGAGTGCTCCGGACCCTGGCCTTCGTAGCCGTGCGGCAGCATCATCGTGAGACCGGAGACGCGGCCCCACTTCACTTCGCCCGACGAGATGAACTGGTCGATCACCACTTGCGCGCCGTTCACGAAGTCGCCGAACTGCGCTTCCCACGCGACGAACGTGTTCGGTTCGGCGGTCGAATAGCCGTACTCGAAGCCGAGCACCGCTTCTTCCGACAGCACCGAGTCGATGACCGTGAACTTCGCCTGGTTGTCGGCGATGTTCTGCAGCGGAATATACGTGCCGTCGTTCCAGCGCTCACGGTTCTGGTCGTGCAGCACCGCGTGGCGGTGCGTGAACGTGCCGCGGCCCGAGTCCTGGCCCGTCAGACGCACGGCATAGCCCGATGCCACCAGCGACGCGAACGCGAGATGCTCGCCCATGCCCCAGTCGAGCTTCGCTTCGCCACGACCCATCGCGCGGCGATCGTTGATCACGCGCTCGACGAGCGGATGCAGCTTGAAGTTCTCCGGAATCGTCGTGATGCGCTCAGCAAGGCGCTTCAGTTCGGCGAGCGGCACGGCGGTGTCGGCGGCGTCCGTCCACTTGCGGTTCAGGAACGGCACCCAGTCGACCGCGTACTTGCTCTTGTAGTTCGAGAGCACCGGGTCAATGGTGTGATGGCCTTCGTCCATCGCCTGACGGTACGCCTTCACGAAGTTGTCGGCGTCTTCGGCCGTGATCACGCCTTGCTGCACGAGTTTCTCGGCGTACAGCGCGCGCGTGCCCGGATGCTTCGCGATGGTCTTGTACATCAGCGGCTGCGTGACCGCCGGCGTGTCCTGCTCGTTGTGGCCGAGCTTGCGGAAGCAGACGATGTCCACCACCACGTCCTTGTGGAACTTCATGCGGAAGTCGATCGCGAGCTGCGTGGCGAGCACGACTGCTTCGGGATCGTCGCCGTTCACGTGCAGCACCGGCGCTTCGATCATCTTGACGACGTCCGAGCAGTACAGCGTCGAGCGCGAATCGCGCGGGTCCGACGTCGTGAAACCGATCTGGTTGTTGATGACGATATGCAGCGTGCCGTGCGTGCCGTAGCCGCGCGTTTGCGCGAGGTTCAGCGTTTCCATCACGACGCCCTGGCCCGCGAAGGCCGCGTCGCCGTGAATCTGCACCGGCAGGACTTGCAGGCCTTCTTCGTCGCCGCGGCGATCCATGCGCGCCTTCGCCGAACCCTCGACCACCGGGTTGACGATTTCCAGGTGCGACGGGTTGAACGCGAGCGACAGGTGAACCGGGCCGCCTTCGGTCGACACGTCCGACGAGAAACCCTTGTGGTACTTCACGTCGCCGGCCGGCAGGTCGTCCACGTGCTTGCCTTCGAATTCGGCGAAGAGGTCCGCCGGCATCTTGCCGAGCGTGTTGACCAGCACGTTCAGACGGCCACGGTGCGCCATGCCGATGACGATTTCCTGCACGCCGTTCTTGCCCGCGTGACGCACGACTTCGTCCATCGACGCGATGAAGCTCTCGCCGCCTTCCAGCGAGAAACGCTTCTGGCCGACGTACTTGGTGTGCAGGAAACGCTCGAGGCCTTCGGCGGCCGTCAGGCGGTTCAGGATGTGCTTTTTCTTGTCGTTCGAGAAGTTCGGCGTCGAGCGGATGGACTCGAGACGCTCCTTCCACCAGCGCTTCTGTTCCGGATCGCTGATGTACATGTACTCGGCGCCGATCGTGCCGCAGTACGTGTCACGCAATGCCTTGACGATCTCGCGCAGCGTCGCGCGCTCGAAACCGAAATACAGGTTCGTGGCGCTGTACGTCTGGTCCATGTCGGCTTCGGTGAAGTCGTAGAACGCAGGCTCGAGTTCGGGAATATGCGGACGCTCGCGGCGCTTGAGCGGATCGAGATTGGCCCATTGCGAGCCGAGGAAGCGATACGCGCCGATGAGGGACTGAACGTAGACTTGCTTTCGCGCGGTAGCGAGATCTTCGGTGGCGCCTTCGCGCTGAACGAAGCCGTTGGACTTCGCGCGCTGGGCAAACGACTCGACAATCGGGCCGTGGGCCACGTCGTTGTGGTTCGTGCCGTCCGACGCGGGTACGTTCTGCAACGCGTCGAAATAGGCTCGCCAGGTCTCGGGCACTGACGCGGGATTATCGAGATATGCCTCGTACAACTCTTCGACGTACGGAGCATTACCGCCGAACAAATAAGAGTTCGACTGGAATTGCTTCATCATTTTACGCTCACCTTTCTTCGAGTTTCTCGAGGAAGTGCGGGTTACAAAACCTTCCGCGACACGGCCTGACCGTTTAGCGGATTGCGCGAATCAAGTCTGCTTGGAAGGACCTAAAAAGCGACAGCTAATCCGAATAGCATAGCACAGATGCATTCGTCATATGACCGGACGTCGCACCGTTGCGCTGGCATTCGCCCTTCTGCAACGGGCATGTGCGGGCATTTGCGGTCGATGCAAGAGCGCTGGCCATGCGTGATTGTCGGCTTCGATTGACGATTCTTTAATGCATGCGGCCAAGCATCGAATGCAAAAAGCCGCCCGAAGGCGGCTTTTGGACTGCAATGTAGCAGGCGATTTACTCCGCCGATTCGCGGCTCGCGCGACGGCGCTCGTGTTCCTTCAGGTGACGCTTGCGCAGACGAATCGACTGCGGCGTCACTTCGACGAGTTCGTCGTCGTCGATGAATTCGACCGCGTACTCCAGCGAAAGCTGGATCGGCGGCACGAGGCGCACGGCTTCGTCGGTGCCCGACGCGCGCACGTTGGTCAGTTGCTTGCCCTTGATCGGATTGACGACGAGGTCGTTGTCGCGGCTGTGAATGCCGATGATCATGCCTTCATAGAGCGCATCGCCCGGCGACACGAACATGCGGCCGCGATCCTGCAGCTTCCACAGCGCGTAGGCGACAGCCGCGCCGTCGTCCTGCGAGATCAGCACGCCGTTGCGGCGCTCGCCGACCGAGCCTTCCTTGACGGGCGCATACGAATCGAACGTATGGCTCATCAGGCCCGTGCCGCGCGTGAGCGTCAGGAACTCGCTCTGGAAACCGATCAGCCCGCGCGCCGAAATCTTGTATTCGAGGCGCGTGCGGCCGCGGCCGTCGGACGTCATGTCGAGCATTTCGCCCTTGCGGCGGCCGAGCTCTTCCATCACGCCACCCTGATGCTGGTCTTCGATATCGACCGTCAGGTTTTCATACGGCTCGCACTTCACGCCGTCGATTTCCTGCAGCACGACGCGCGGACGCGACACGGCAAGCTCGTAGCCTTCGCGGCGCATGTTCTCGACGAGAATCGTCAGATGCAGTTCGCCGCGGCCCGAGACTTCGAACGTCGTTTCGTCGCCGGTGTCTTTCACGCGCAGCGCGACGTTGTGGTTCAGTTCCTTCGTGAGACGGTCGCGAATCTGGCGGCTCGTCACGAACTTGCCTTCCTTGCCCGCGAGCGGCGACGAGTTCACGAGGAAGTTCATCGTGAGCGTGGGTTCGTCGACGGTGATCATCGGCAACGCCTCGGGATTCTCGGGCGAGCAGATCGTCACGCCGATGCCGATTTCCTCGATGCCGTTGATCAGCACGATATCGCCTGCCTGCGCTTCCTCGACTTGCACGCGCTCCAAGCCGTGGAACGACAGCACCTGATTGATCTTGCGATTCAGGATCGCGCCGTCGGGACCCGAGCGCACCGCGACCTGCATGCCGGGGCGAATGCGCCCGCGTGCGATGCGGCCCACGCCGATACGGCCGACATACGTGTTGTAGTCGAGCGAAGTGATCTGGAGTTGCAGCGGGCCGTCCGGATCGGCCGGGCGCACCGGCACGTGTTCGAGGATCGCTTCGAACAGCGGACGCATGGTGCCTTCGCGCGTGTCCGGATCGAGGCTCGCGTAGCCGTTCAGGCCGGACGCGTAGACGACCGGGAAGTCGAGCTGTTCTTCCGTGGCGCCGAGCTTGTCGAACAGATCGAAAGTCTGGTTGATCACCCAGTCGATACGCGCGCCCGGACGGTCCACCTTGTTGATCACGACGATCGGCTTGAGACCGAGCGCCAGCGCCTTCTTCGTGACGAAGCGCGTTTGCGGCATCGGGCCTTCGACGGCATCGACGAGCAGCAGCACGGAATCGACCATCGACAGCACGCGCTCCACTTCGCCGCCGAAGTCGGCGTGTCCCGGCGTGTCGACGATATTGATGTGCGTGCCTTCGTATTCGACCGCGCAGTTCTTCGCGAGAATCGTGATGCCGCGTTCCTTTTCGATGTCGTTCGAGTCCATGACGCGCTCGGCGACTTGTTGATTTTCCCGGAACGTGCCCGACTGACGGAGCAACTGGTCGACGAGCGTGGTCTTGCCGTGGTCGACGTGGGCAATGATGGCGATATTGCGGAGGGCGCGAGTCATAAGAGGTATCTTGGTTGTGCGCCGTCGGAGCGGGGCCGCCAAGCAAAACGCTCAATGGCTGATGGCTCGGCAGACCCTCGGATAAGCGTCACAGAGTCACATCGAGCTTTTGCTTGGCGTGACTGCTTGATGACTGCTCGGAATGACTCTTCGGGCCCGGCGCGGTGAGAACCGTAAATTATAGCACGCTCACGTTTCAGCATCGAAGTGCATCCATACGGCGCTGCCTTGCGCCGCCGATTGTTAAGCATTCTCAGAAAAGACCGTTGCAGCGGCGGATCGACGCCCCTATAATCCTGCCTAGTCAACTATTGCACTCGCACAAAATTTTCCATGAGCGACGCTCCGAAACCCACGGCGATCGACAACTACGTGTTGAGCGAAAGCGTCGGCTATTTGCTGAGCCGCGTGCGCTCGACGCTGTCGAACATGGTGACGCAGCACACCACGTCCGAACTCGGCATCACGAGCACGCAGGCGAGCATCGTGTTCATGCTGGCGGTGGGCAAGTGCCTGACGGCGGCGGATATTGCGCGGGAATACGGCATCGACGCGAGCGCGGTCACGCGCCTGATCGACCGGCTGGAAAAGCGCGGCCTGCTTTCGCGCGTACGCAGCGAGGAAGACCGGCGCGTCGTGCGTCTCGCGCTGACGGCCGACGGCCGCGCGATGGCCGAGAAGGTGCCGGCCATCTTCACGCGCGTGCTGGACGCGTTGCTCGCGGGCTTCACGCCCGAGGAAGTCGGCTTCCTGAAGAGCATGCTTCGCCGCATTCTCGCCAACACGTGCGATCCTGCCGCGTGTCCCGCAGGCGGCAATGATAAGCCTGGTATGCCATTGCGCTGACAAGCAAATGGACCGGGGAATCCAGCTTGACCATCCAAGAATTGGTTGCAACGTCCATCTTTAACACTCATCTCAAGAGACGAGCGATGAAACACCTTTCCTTGTCCGCGTGCAGGCCGAAAAGCGCGCTGCGCGGCGCGAAAAGCGCCGTCGCGGCCGCCGTGGCCGCGCTTGCGGTCGCCGGCTGCGCGAATTACGCGGGCATCTCGAGCGACAAGCAGATCACCACGCCCGACGCCTTGCAGTCGACTGAGAGCGTGCCGGGGCAAGGCGGCCAGTGGCCGAGCCTCGACTGGGCGAAGCAGTTCGGCGACCCGCAACTGCCGCAACTGATCGACGAAGCCGTCGCGGACAATCCGAGCATCGCGCAGGCGCAGGCGCGCATCGCGAAGGCATCGTCGTATATCGAAAGCTCGCGCTCGACGCTCTATCCGCACGTGAACGCGCAGTATTCATGGACGCGCGAGCTCTATTCGGGCAACGCCCTGTTTCCGCCGCCCTACGGCGGCACGTGGTTCAGCGAGAACAACGTGCTTGCCAGCGCGTCGTGGGACCTGGACCTGTGGGGAAAGAACCGCTCGCGCCTGAACATGGCCGTGTCGCAGCAGAAGGCCGCCGAGGCCGACATGCAACAGGCGCGCGTGACGCTCGCCGCGTCCGTGGCGCGCACGTATAACCAGCTCGCCCTGCTCTACGCGCTGCGCGACGTCACGCAGCGAGAGATCGCCAATCGCGAGGACGTCGGCCGGATCACGAGCGGACGCGTGAGCGCAGGCCTGGATACGAACGTCGAACGCCGCACCGCCGAAGGCAATGTCGCGACGAGCCAGACGAACCTGAGCGAACTCGACGGGCAGATCCAGTCGGTGCGGTATCAGTTGGCCGCGCTGCTTGGCAAAGGTCCGGACCGCGGCTTGCAGATCGCCAATCCGGTGATTGATCCGAACGTCAACGTGACGCTGCCGGACAACGTGCCGGCCGACCTCATCTCGCGCCGCCCGGACATCGTCGCGGCGCGCTGGCAGGTCGAAGCGGCCACGCATGACATCGCGGAAGCGAAGGCCGAGTTCTTCCCCGACATCAATCTCGCGGCGAGCTTCGGTTTCGACGCGTTCGGCTGGAGCCGCTTCCTGATGGCGAGCAGCCGGCAGATTCAGGCGGGACCGGCCATTCACCTGCCGATCTTCGACGCGGGCGCGTTGCGCGCGCAGTTGAAAGGCCGTTACGCCGATTTCGACAACGTCGTCGCCAACTACAATCAGACGCTCGTGAACGCGCTGAACGACGTGGCGACCAACATCGCCGCGATCCGCTCGCTCGACAGGCAGATGGCCGACGCGCAACGCGCGCTCGCCGCAGCGACGAGCGCCTATCAGCTGGCGGTGATCCGCTACAAGGCCGGCCTCTCGCCGCAACTGCAAGTGCTCACGGCGGACGAAAACCGCCTCGCGAACGAGCAGACGGTGACGAACTTGCGCCTGAAGCGCTCGGATCTGCAAATCGCGCTGATTCGTTCGCTCGGCGGCGGTTTCGACGCCACGAGCACGAATCTCGCCATCGACGGCAGCGGGCAACGGCAGGCCGCAGTTCAAGCCACGCCGTCGAACTGAGCGACTCAAAAGAACACGCATCAAGACCAACACGGATTTTTCGGAGCCCTTCATGAGCGACCCTCAACAAACCGCGGCCAACGCGCCTGCGCCGAAGCAGAGCAGTGGCAAGCGCCGCATGCTGATGACGCTGATCGTCCTCGTCATTCTCATCGCCGCCATCGCATACGGCCTGTACTACTTCCTCGTCGCCCGCTTCCACGAGTCGACGGACGACGCGTACGTCAACGGCAACGTCGTGCAGATCACGCCGCAAGTGGTGGGCACCGTAGTGTCCGTGAACGCCGACGACACGCAGACCGTGAAGGTCGGCGATCCGCTCGTCGCGCTCGATCCGGCGGATTCGAAAGTCGCGCTCGATCAGGCGGAAGCGAATCTCGCGCAGACGGTGCGGCAGGTTCGCACGTTCTTCGTCAATAACAACCAGTACGAAGCGCAAGTCGCGCTGCGCAAGTCGGACTTGTCGCGTGCGCAGGACGACCTGCGCCGCCGCCTGACGGTGGCGCAAACGGGCGCGGTGTCGCAGGAAGAAATCTCGCACGCACGCGACGCCGTGCGCAGCGCGCAGGCCGCGCTCGACGCTGCGCAGCAGGAACTGGCCTCGAACCGGTCGCTGACGGCGAACACGACTATCGCAGACCATCCGAACGTTCTGGCGGCCGCCGCGAAGGTGCGCGACTCGTACATCAACTACGCGCGCAACACGCTGCCCGCGCCGGTCACGGGCTATGTCGCGAAGCGTTCGGTGCAGGTCGGCCAGCGCGTCGCGCCGGGCAATCCGCTGATGGCGATCGTGCCGCTCAACGGCGTGTGGGTCGACGCGAACTTCAAGGAAGTGCAGCTGAAGCACATGCGCATCGGCCAGCCGGTCGAACTCACAGCCGACCTTTATGGCTCAGGCGTCGTGTTCCACGGCAAGGTGATCGGTTTCTCGGCCGGCACGGGTTCGGCGTTCTCGCTGCTGCCCGCGCAGAACGCGACCGGCAACTGGATCAAGGTCGTGCAGCGCCTGCCGGTGCGTATCGAGCTCGACCCGAAGGAACTGGAACAGCATCCGCTGCGTATCGGCCTGTCGATGAACGTCGACGTCACCATCAAGGACGAGCAAGGCGGCCAGCTGGGCAACGTGCCGAACACCGTCTATCAGACGAACGTGTTCGACAAGTACGGCGCTCAGGCGGACGCGGAAATCGCGCGCATCATCCAGCAGAACGCCGGCAGCGGCGCGGGTACGCAAGGCACGGGCTCGCCCGCGGCTTCGCGCGGCAACGCGACGAAGTCCGCGTCGGCCGCCAAGCTGATGTAAGCGGCCGCTTCGCGGAACCAACACATGTCTCAAGCTAACGTCGTCCATCCGCCGCTTTCGGGCGGCAAGCTCGTCATCGGGACGATCGCCGTGTCGCTCGCGGTGTTCATGAACGTGCTCGACACGTCGATCGCGAACGTCTCGATTCCGTCGATTTCGGGCGATCTCGGCGTCTCGTCGGATCAGGGCACGTGGGTGATCACGTCGTTCGCGGTCGCCAACGCGATCTCGGTGCCGCTCACCGGCTGGCTCACGCAGCGGTTCGGACAAGTGCGCCTGTTCCTCGGCTCGATCATCCTGTTCGTGCTCGCGTCGTGGTTGTGCGGTCTCGCGCCGACGCTACCGTTCCTCTTGGCCGCGCGCGTGCTTCAAGGCGCGGTCGCCGGGCCGATGATCCCGCTGTCGCAGACGCTGCTGCTTGCGAGCTATCCGCGCGAGAAAGCGCCGATGGCGCTCTCGATGTGGTCGATGACCACGCTCATCGCGCCGGTCGCGGGGCCGGTGCTCGGCGGGTGGATCTCGGACAACATCTCGTGGCCGTGGATCTTCTACGTGAACATCCCGGTCGGCATCGCGGCCGCGCTCGCCACGTTCGCCATCTTCCGCGACCGCGATTCCGCGATTCGCAAGGCGCCCATCGACACGGTCGGCCTCGGCCTGCTCGTGATCTGGGTCGGCTCGTTGCAGATCATGCTCGACAAGGGCAAGGACCTCGACTGGTTCAACTCGACCACCATCGTCGTGCTGGCGCTGATCGCGGTCATTTCGTTCGCGTTCTTCATCGTGTGGGAGTTGACGGCGGAGCATCCGGTCGTCGACCTGTCGCTCTTCCAACTGCGCAACTTCACGGGCGGCACCATTGCGTTGTCGATCGGCTACGGGCTGTACTTCGGCAATCTCGTGCTGCTGCCGCTGTGGCTGCAAACGGACATCGGCTACACCGCGACGAACGCCGGGCTCGTGATGGCGCCGGTCGGCGTGTTCGCCATTCTGCTATCGCCGATCACGGGCAAGTTCCTGCCGCGCACGGACCCGCGGCGCATCGCGACGGCCGCGTTCCTCGTGTTCGCGCTGTGCTTCTGGATGCGTTCGCGCTACACGACCGGCGTCGATACGTGGACGCTGACGCTGCCGACGCTCATTCAGGGCATCGGCATGGCGGGCTTCTTCATTCCGCTCGTGTCGATCACGCTGTCGGGCTTGCCCGGGCATCGCATTCCGGCGGCTTCCGGCTTGTCGAACTTCGTGCGGATCATGTGCGGCGGCATCGGCACGTCGATCTTCTCGACGGCGTGGGAGCATCGGTCGATCGTGCATCACGCGCAACTCGTCGAACAGGCGAACGCGTACAACCCGACCTTCGCCAATTCGATGCAGCAGATGAGCGCGCTCGGCATGTCGAAGGAGCAGACTTACGGGCTCTTCAACAGCATGGCGACGCAGCAGGCCGCGCAGCTCGGCGTGAACGACATGTTCTATATCTCGGCGGGCATCTTCGTGGCGCTGATCGCGCTGATCTGGATCACGCGTCCCGAGCGCTCGGGCGGCGGCGATTCGGCAGCGGCGGCATCGGCGGCGCATTGAACTGGATGCATCGGCGGAAATGAAAAAGGAGAGGCGCTGGCCTCTCCTTTTTGTTTGTGGATGCACTTGCGCGGTCAGTCAAGACCGCTCATCACCAACCGCTCAGGGGCCAGCACGCCCTCCGCTGCTCGCGCGACGCCGAGCAGCTTTCCCGCATCGTCATAGACGCGCACTCGCGTGTCTTCAGCCTGCCAAACGGATGCCGGTTCGCCCAGTTCGTCCAGCCGCAGCCGCTGACCGTGCCTGAAGCGCCGCGTCGCATCGTCGTGCAGATGGACGGCCGGGAACGTCGACAACAGCGCATCGACCGGGCGCAGCCAGGCGTCGCGCTCCGGCTCGGCCGCAGCGGCCAACGCATCCAGCGTGACCGCGCCTTCCAGCGTCAACGCGCCGACTCCGGTGCGACGCAGCGCCGTAAGATGCGCGCCGCAGCCCAACGCCTCGCCGATATCTTCCGCCAGCGTCCGCACGTACGTGCCCTTGCTGCAGGTCACGCGAAACGTCACGAGCGGCAGCGCGCAGGCAATCATTTTCAACGCGTGAATCGTCACGTGACGGCCTTCGCGCTCGACCGTCTGCCCAGCGCGGGCGTATTCGTAGAGCGGTTTGCCGTCGCGCTTGAGCGCCGAGTACATCGGCGGCACCTGAACGATCTCGCCGAGAAACCGCTGCATCGCCGTTTCGACGGCCGCTTCGTCGCACAGGACGTCGCGCGTTTCTACGGCCTCGCCTTCGGCATCGCCCGTCGTCGTGCGAATGCCGAGGCGCATCGTCGCTTCGTACGTCTTGTCCGCTTCGAGCAAGTCTTGCGAGAACTTCGTCGCCTCGCCGAAGCACAGCGGCAAAAGGCCCGTGGCAAGCGGATCGAGCGTGCCCGTGTGACCCGCCTTCTTCGCCAGATAAAGGCGCTTGGCCTTGATCAGCGCGTCGTTGCTCGACAAACCGAGCGGCTTGTCCAGCAGCAACACGCCGTCGAGCGCGCGGCGCGGGATCTTCGGACCGCCTTTCACTCACGCACCTTCTTCGTCGTCTTTGGCGCGCGTCGCATTTGCTTCGTCGATCAGGCGCGACATCTCGACGGCCTTCTCGATCGTCTTGTCGTAGTGGAAATGCAGCGTCGGCACCGTATGGATGTGCAGGCGCTTGAACAGCAGGTTATGCAGATGACCGGCTGCGTGGTTGAGCGCCTCTTCGGTCTGCTTGGGATCGCCCGTGAGCGTCGTGAAGTAGACCTTCGCGTGCGCGTAGTCGGGCGTCAGTTCGACGCTCTGCATCGTCACGAGGCCGATACGCGGGTCCTTCACTTCGCGCATCAGTTCCGAGAGATCGCGCTGAATCTGGTCCGCAATCTGCACGTTGCGATTCGTGGACGTACGTCTTTTAGCCATGATCTTGGTTCCTTCCCTTCTCTATCGCCGCGCCAAAGAAAAAGGCGGAGCGAGCCGTCAGGCCCGCTCCGCCTCGAGCTCGGCGTACTAATGCATTACAGCGTGCGAGCCACTTCCGTCACTTCGAAGACTTCCAGCTGATCGCCTTCGACGATGTCGTTGAAGTTCTTGATCGAGATACCGCACTCGAAGCCCTGACGCACTTCCTTGACGTCGTCCTTGAAGCGCTTCAGCGAATCCAGCTCGCCGGTGTGGATCACGACGTTGTTGCGGATCACGCGAACCGACGACGTGCGCTTCACGAAACCGTCCGTGACCATACAACCCGCGATCAGACCGACCTTCGGCACGCGAATGACCTGACGCACCTCGACCGTGCCCGTCACCGTCTCGCGCTTCTCCGGCGCGAGCATGCCGGACATCGCCGCCTTCACTTCATCCACTGCGTCGTAGATGATGTTGTAGTAGCGAATGTCGATGCCGTTCGATTCGGCCAGCTTGCGGGCTTGCGCATCCGCACGCGTGTTGAAGCCGATGATGACCGCCTTCGACGCCGTCGCCAGGTTGACGTCCGACTCGCTGATCGCGCCGACCGCGCTGTGCACGATCTGCACGCGCACTTCGCCGGTCGAGAGCTTCTGCAGCGATTGCACGAGCGCTTCCTGCGAACCCTGCACGTCCGCCTTCACGATGAGCGGCAGGTTCTGCACTTCGCCTTCGCCCATCTGCTCCAGCATGTTCTCGAGCTTCGCGGCCTGCTGCTTGGCGAGCTTGACGTCGCGGAACTTGCCTTGACGGAACAGCGCGATTTCGCGCGCCTTGCGCTCGTCCGGCAACACGATGACTTCTTCGCCCGCCGCCGGCACTTCCGACAGACCTTGAATCTCTACCGGAATCGACGGACCTGCGGACTTCGTCGGCTTGCCGGTTTCGTCCAGCATGGCGCGCACGCGGCCGTAGGCGCTGCCCGCGAGAACCACGTCGCCGCGGTTCAGCGTGCCCGATTGCACCAGAATGGTCGCGACCGGGCCCTTGCCCTTGTCGAGCTTCGCTTCGATCACGAGACCCTTCGCGCCGGCGTCGACCGGAGCGGTCAATTCCAGCACTTCGGCCTGCAGCGACACGTTTTCCAGCAGATCGTCGATGCCCTTGCCGGTCTTCGCCGACACTTCGATGAACGGCGAATCGCCGCCGTACTCTTCCGGCACCACGCCTTCCGCGACCAGCTCCTGCTTCACGCGGTCCGGGTTCGCCTCCGGCTTGTCGATCTTGTTGATCGCTACGACGATAGGCACGCCGCCCGCCTTCGCGTGGGCGATCGCTTCCTTCGTCTGCGGCATCACGCCGTCATCGGCCGCCACCACCAGAATGACGATGTCCGTTGCCTTCGCGCCGCGCGCACGCATGGCCGTGAAGGCCTCGTGACCCGGCGTATCCAGGAAGGTGATGACGCCGCGCGGCGTCTCGACGTGATACGCGCCGATATGCTGCGTGATGCCGCCCGCTTCGCCCGCCGCCACTTTCGCGCGACGGATGTAGTCCAAGAGCGAGGTCTTGCCGTGGTCGACGTGACCCATGACGGTAACGACCGGCGGACGCGGCAGACGCTCTGCCGTTTCCTCGGCGGCTTCGCCTTCGATGAGGAGCGCCTCGGGATCGTCCAGCTTCGCCGCGACCGCGCGGTGGCCCAGTTCCTCGACGACGATCATCGCCGTTTCCTGGTCCAGCACCTGGTTGATCGTGACCATCTGGCCGAGCTTCATCATCACCTTGATGACTTCCGAAGCCTTCACCGACATCTTGTGCGCGAGGTCGGCCACCGAGATGGTTTCCGGCACGTGCACTTCACGGACGATCGGCTCGGTCGGCGCCTGGAACGACGTCTGTTCCTGATGCTTGCCGCGGCCCTTCGGACCGCCGCGCCAGCCGCGATCGACGCCGCCGCTCGTGTCGCCGCGCGTCTTGATGCTGCGGCGCTTCGATGCGTCGTCCTGCTGCCAGCCGCCCTTGCCGCCGGCTTTCTTCTTGTCGCCGGTCGGCGCCGTCGTGGCGGGCGCTGCCGCGCCGGGCGCCGGCTTCTTCGCGGCGGCCGGACGCGCGGCTTGCGCGCCTTCGGGTTTCGCCGGCTTGTGCAGCGTGCCCTTCGCTTCGGCAGCCTTGGCCGCTTCGGCGGGCTTCGCCGCAGGCGCCGGTTCCGGCGCCTTGACTTGCGCCTTGCGCGGCGTGTTCATCATCTCGCGAATGGCGCGCGCTTCGGCTTCCGCCGCTGCACGGCGCTTCGCGATGGCTTCCTGTTCGAGACGCGCCTTCTCGGCAGCTTCGCGCGCGGCGTCTTCCGCCTTCTTCGCGGCTTCGCGCTGGGCGGCGCGTTCGCTCGCCGCCTTTTCTTCGGCTGCCTTTTCGGCGGCTTCGCGCTGGGCCGTATCGTCCTGCTTCGGCGGCTTGGCCTCGGCCTTCACCTCGGCCGCGACCGGCGCGCGGGCTTCCTGACGCGCTGCCTGTGCGGCGCGCGAAATTTCCGCGGCCTGCGCGGCGGCCTGCGCGCGGCGCTCGGCTTCCGCTTCCTGGCGGCGACGCTCGGCTTCAGCCGCTTCCTCGCGGGCGCGACGCTCCGCTTCTTCCTGTTCGAGACGCGCCTGACGCTCCTTCAACTCGCGCTCTTCGCGCTCGAGTTGCTCCGCGGCGCGGCGCGCTTCTTCCTCGCGGCGCTGGAGTTCGGCCTCGTCGACTTCGTCTTCGACATGATTCGGCGTCTCTGCCGGCTGCTCGATGCCGGCCTCGTCGCGCTTCACGAACACACGCTTCTTGCGCACCTCGACCTGAATGGTGCGAGCCTTACCCGTTGCGTCGGATTGCTTGATTTCCGACGTATGCCGGCGGGTCAGAGTGATCTTGCGCTTGTCGGCATCGGCGGACCCGTGCGACTTGCGCAAATGATCGAGCAGACGCGCCTTGTCCGTTTCGGACAGGTCGTCGTTCGCGCTCGCTTTCTGGACGCCAGCCGCCTGCAACTGCTCGAGCAGCACGCCCGCAGGCATTTTGAGTTCCGCGGCAAATTGGGCTACGTTGTTACTCGCCATTCATTCCTCTTGATGCAAGGATCAGTCCTTGCGGTTAGATCGGGTCATGCGGCCGAACTGGCCGCGATATTTCAGTGCGCCATGGTCATTTCTCACTGGAACCAGTGTTCACGTGCTTTCATGATCAACGCGCGAGCGTTATCCTCTTCCATCCCGGTCATCTCGACCAGTTCATCTACTGCCAGCTCCGCGAGGTCGTCGCGGGTCTGAATCTGATGCTCCGCGAGCTTCGCGAGAAGCTCGTTGTCCATGCCTTCGAGGCTCTTCAGATCGAGCGCCACGCCTTCGACCTTCTCCTCGTTGGCAATCGCCATCGTGAGCAGCGCGTCACGCGACCGGTTGCGCAGCTCGTGCACGGTGTCTTCGTCGAACGCTTCGATTTCGAGCATCTCGTTGAGCGGCACATAGGCGATTTCTTCCAGGCTCGTGAAGCCTTCGTCGATCAGGATGTCGGCGACTTCCTCGTCCACATCCAGACGCGCCATGAACAGATTGCGCAACTTGCCGCGCTCTTCGTTCTGCTTCAGCGCCGATTCGTCCGGCGTCATGATATTGATCTGCCAGCCGGTGAGCTCGCTGGCGAGTCGAACGTTCTGGCCGCTGCGGCCGATGGCGACCGCGAGCTCGCTCTCGTCCACGACGACGTCCATCGAATGCTTTTCTTCATCGACGACGATCGACTGAACGGCTGCCGGCGCGAGGGCGCCGATCACGAACTGCGCGGGGTCTTCCGACCATAGCACGATGTCGACGTTCTCGCCACCGAGCTCGTTGCGCACGGCCTGCACACGCGAACCGCGGATGCCTACGCACGTTCCGATCGGATCGATGCGCTTGTCGTAGGCGATCACCCCGATTTTCGCACGCACGCCGGGATCGCGCGCGGCCGCCTTGATTTCCAGCAGCCCTTGCTCGATTTCCGGCACTTCGAGTTCGAACAGCTTCATCAGGAACTCGGGCGCGGTGCGCGACAGTTCGATCTGCGGACCGCGCGCCGTGCGGTCCACCTTCGCGATGTACGCGCGCACGCGGTCGCCCACGCGCAGGTTTTCCTTCGGAATCAGCTGGTCGCGGCGCAGCAGCGCTTCCACGCGACCGGATTCGACGATGAAATTGCCCTTGTCCAGACGCTTGACCGAGCCGGTCATGATCTTTTCGCCGCGCTCGAGAAAGTCGTTCAGGATCTGCTCGCGCTCGGCGTCGCGCACCTTCTGCAGAATGACCTGCTTGGCGGCCTGCGCGCCGATGCGGCCGAATTCGATCGACGGAATCGGCTCCTCGATGTAGTCGTCCACTTGCGCGTCGGGCTTTTGCTCCTTCGCTTCGAACAGCAGAATTTCCTGGTCGGGCTCCTGAAGGCCGGCCTCGTCCGGCACTACGCGCCAGCGGCGGAACGTCTCGTGCTCGCCGCTTTCACGGTCGATCGCGACGCGGATATCGACATCTTCCTCGAACAGCTTCTTCGTTGCCGAAGCAAGCGCAGCCTCCAGAGCTGCGTACACCACGTCCTTGTTGACGTTCTTTTCGCGCGCCAGCGCATCCGCCAGCATCAAAACTTCGCGACTCATTGTTTGCGGCTCCTAAAGTCAACTTTGGGGACGAGACGTGCTTTATCGAGGTCCGCGAGCGTGAAATCGAGCATCGCGGCGCCGTCCTTCCCTTCGAATTCCAAACCGATCTTGTCGCCCTCGGGGGCGTGCAGAACGCCGCGGAACGACTTGCGCCCGTCCAGCGGCTTTTTCAATGTGATGACGGCTTCGTTGCCGGCGAAGCGCTCGAAGTCGGCCAGCTTCTTGAGCGGGCGGTCGAGCCCCGGCGACGAGACTTCGAGGCGGTCGTAATCGACGTTTTCGACTTCGAGCACATACTGAAGCTGACGCGTGACTTTCTCGCAGTCTTCGATGGCGATACCGGCCGGCTGGTCGATATAAATACGCAGCATGCCGCCTCCCGAACGTTCGAGATCGACAAGCTCGTAGCCCAGGCTCGAGACCGTGGTTTCAATCAGTTCCGTCAGTTGCACAGTAACTCCAAGGTGTTTCGCGCCCGCGCCGCGAAACACCTGCGGGCGAGCGCCTTGACTGGGCGCACCCCTGCTCCCGAGATGCCGAACCAAAAAGCCAAAAAAAAATGGGCGCAACGCCCATCTTTTTCAACCGAGGTCGCACCCGGGCAGCGCAAAAAACTATGTGCCCAGCGACTTTGTGATTTTAGCCATTTTTCGGGATAAACGCAAACGTAAAGCGCGCGATCGGGCCCGTTTCGTGCCAGTTCGCATGCTTTTTTGCTTTATGCCGATGGCTCGGCGAGGCGATTCGGCGGTTCGGCCGCAGGCGCACCCGCGGCCGACCGAAACGGCTCGTCAACGCGCGTTCAACGTCCGCGCGTGCGGTTGCGTGGGCCGCGTCCGGCGCCGGGCTTGCCTTGCCCCGCGCCTTGTCCCGCGCCTTGCTGCCCGCCGCCCTGACGATTGCCGCGCGGGCCATTGCCGCCCGCCGGACGCTTGGCCGGCCCGCTCATGCCTTGCGGACCCTGTCCGCGCGCATTGCGCTGCCCCGAGCGGCCGCCGTTCGCACGATTGCCGTTCGGCTCGTTGCCGATGCGGTTGCCGTTCGGCTCGCGGCCACCTCGTCGACCCGGGCCGCCGGCGTTGCCGGTATTGCCCGTGTTGCCGCCGAAGCCGCCCATGCTGCCCAGCCCGCTCGCGCCGAACGCGCCGGGAAGCCCGCCCGCGCCGCCGCGGCGGCCGCCGCGCGCCGGCGTCTGCGCCGCGCGCAAGTGCGAGCTCAAGACCGGCTCGCGCGTGATGAAGCCCATCGACGTTTGCATCGGATCGGGCTGAACGCGCGGCGCGGCGCTGCGTCCGCCCTTCTCGGCCGTCGGCGCCTTGAGGCCGACTGCCGCCATCAGGCTGCGCACCTGGTTGTCTTCCAGCTCTTCCCAGCGACCGCGCTTCAGGCCGCGCGGCAACGCGATCGGACCGTGGCGCGTGCGGATCAGGCGGCTGACCATGAGCCCCGCCGCCTCGAACATGCGGCGCACTTCGCGATTGCGGCCCTCGGCCAGCGCGACGTGATACCAATGGTTCGTGCCTTCGCCGCCGCCGTCCTGGATGCGCAGGAAGTTGGCAGGGCCGTCGTCGAGCTCGACGCCCTTGAGCAGCTTCTGCTTCATCGCCTCGGACAACTGACCGACGACGCGCACCGCATATTCACGCTCGACGCTATAGCGCGGGTGCATGAACCGGTTCGCCAGATCGCCGGACGTCGTGAGCAGCAGGAGCCCTTCCGTGTTGAAGTCGAGCCGGCCGACCGCGAGCCACTTCGCCGTCTTCATCGACGGGAGCTTGTCGAACACCGACGGACGGCCTTCAGGGTCTGCGTGACTGACGATCTCGCCCGTCGGCTTGTGATACAGCAGGATGCGCGGCGGCTTGCTCGCGAGCTTGCGCTTGAGCGGCTTGCCGTTGATGCGCACCTGGTCGGTCGGCATGATGCGCTGCCCGATGTGCGCCGGCTCGCCGTTTACCGACACGCGCCCCGCGATGATCAATTCCTCCATGTCGCGCCGCGAGCCCATGCCGGCGTCGGCCAGCACCTTGTGCAGCTTGGGGGCGTCGTCGTCCGGTTCCAGCACGCGCTTTTGCTGGGGCGCGTTGCGGCCACGGCGCAGCATCGGCGCGCGCACGCCCCCCGAGCCGTTGTCCGCGTCGAATGCCGGGGACGTGACGTACGCGAAGACGTCGTCGACGGCGGCGGCAGCCGCGCTCTCGACCGTCGCCGGGCCTGCATCGTTGCGCTTGCCGTTGCGCGGCTGCCGCTCGCGCTTCTGCGGCGGGTTCTTGCGCTGCCCGCCCTCGCGCGGCGCGGCCGCTGGGACTTCGCCCGACGCTTCCACGGCGACTTCTCCGTCGTCGCGACGCCCACGCTTGCGGCCGCCTTGCCGCGCGGCGTTCGGCTGGCCTTCCGCGGTGTCGCGCTTCGGGTCTCGCTTAGAGTCGCGCTTAACCGCCGGTTTTCGCGGCGCCTTCGCGCCCGCTTCCTTGCGCGGCGCACGCGCCTGCTCGGCAGGGGCGCCCTCCGACGGCGACGCTTCCGTCGCTGCGTCCGGCGCGCCATCCGCGCCCTTCGTTTTGGCGACAGCCCGGCGGCGTGCGATCAGACTGCGCGGACCGCGGCGCAGGCCGCGGCGCGGACGATCGTCGCCTTCTGCGCTTTCGTCGGTGCGCGTGCGTTCGCCGGCATCGGCCGACTCATGGGCGTCCGCGCCATGCACGGGGCGCGCGGATTCGGGCGAATCGCTGTCGTGGGAGTGTGTCAAAACAACCTCAAATGTCGAATTGCGCACCCTGGCGGGCGCGTCAAAAATTTCCGCTGACCGGTCCGGCTCGTCGTCTTCGACGTGATGTTTTATCGAGAGCCGGTTGAGTCAGGGGCCATGCAATTGCGTCAGGCGCGGCGCGCCTTCGGTTCTTCGTCGGAGTCGCCGTCGTTCAGGTCGGCGTCGTTCCGCTCGACGCCGCTCGATGGGCGGGCGTCGGTCGCATCGTGTTCTCGATGTGTGCCAGCGTCGCCTGCGTCGGCCAACGCAGGCGCTTCTTCTGAATCGGACGCATCGGTCGCGGGCATCAGGTGGACCTCGGTCAACACGGGCCCGTCCGTCTCTTCGCCCGCACGAAGCGTTCCGGCCTCGGATGCTTCGTTCGGCGAAGCGTCCGGCGTGTCGGTGACGTCAGGCATCGCGGCCTGGGGCACACGCTCCGGATGCGCGACAGCCGTCGTGTCGTCCACCGCGTTTTCGCCAGCAGACGCCTGCGCCGCCGCGCCGTCCGGAAAATCGATCGAATGCTGCGCGAGCAGCGACGCCTCCAACTGCGCCGACGGATTGTCCAGCGCCGGCAGTTCGTCGAGCGCGGTCAGGCCGAGGTCGTCGAGGAACTGCTTGGTCGTGGCGTACAGCGCGGGCCGGCCGGGCACGTCGCGATGTCCGATGACCTCGATCCACCCGCGATCTTCCAGTTGCTTCACCACCTGCGTGTTCACCGTCACGCCGCGAATCTCTTCGATATCGCCGCGCGTGACCGGCTGCCGATAAGCAATAATGGCGAGCGTTTCGAGCACCGCCCGCGAATATTTCGGTGGCTTCTCGGGATTGAGCCGGTCGAGATAAGTCCGCATGGCGGGCTTGCTCTGAAAGCGCCATCCCGACGCAAGCGCCACCAGCTCGACGCCGCGCCCCGACCAATCAGCCTGTAGTCCTTCGAGCAGCGTGCGCACCGTATCGGCCGAAATGTCCTCGGCGAAGAGCTTGCGCAATTCACTCACCCGCAGCGGTTCCTGCGCGCAGATCAAAGCAGTCTCGAGGACGATTTTCGCCTCTTGGGTATTCATGCAGCTTCGGTCAACCCTTAATGGTCAATGATCCGGTTCAAAACGAGCCTGAGCGAGTTCGAACGTCACCGAAGCGGTGCGCGCGATAAAGCTGGACGCGGAGTTTCAAGACGCGCTCGCCCGATTGTAATCGGTCATATTGATTGGGAGCACGCACCGGGGAGAGGCGACAATGGGCGATCGGTGAGCGAATCGCCGGGCCATCCCAGCCGGACGAGGTGGCGCTTTCCTAGGCAAAAGCGCGTGACTGAGCGCCATATTACGCAAAAAGAACCGGGGCGTAAAGGTGATCGATTACGCCCGGCTCGACTCACTTCGCACTCACTCAGCCTTTACTTCGCGCCTCGGTCCGACAAGAAGCGCCGCAGGCGTTCGACGCCCACGTCGAGCCGCGCCGGGTCGCAGGCGTAGCACCAGCGCACGAAGCCTTCGCCTTCCGCGCCGAATGCGCTGCCCGGCGCGAGCCCCAGCCCCGCCTCTTTCACCAGCGCCTTGCACAGTTCGAGGCTGCGCTCCGCACCCGGCAACGAGAAGAACAGGTACATCGCGCCGTCGGGGGCGCGCACGTCGACGCCTTCAATACTCTGCAGCGCGGTCACCAGATGATCGCGGCTCGCGCGCAGGTCCGCGACGAGCGACTGCGCGAACGACTCGCCCTGTTCCACGGCGACGATGCCCGCCTGCTGCACGAACGACGGCGCGCACGACGTGTTGTATTCGACGAGCTTGCCGAGATCGTCCATCAGGCGCGCGGGCGCGACCAGCCAGCCGAGCCGCCAGCCGGTCATGAGCCACGCCTTCGAGAACGAATTGACCGCGATCACGCGCTCGTCGCGATCCGCGAGATCGAGGAAAGACGGCGCGACGTTCGCGCCCGGACCGTAATACAGGCGCTCGTAGACCTCGTCCGCCACGATCCAGATGCCGTGGCGTCGGCAATGGTCGAGCACGATGCGCTGCTCGTCGCGCGTCATCGTCCAGCCGGTTGGATTGTTCGGCGAGTTGATCATCAGCATGCGCGTGGACGGCGTGAGCGCGGCGAGCAGCCGGTCGAGGTCGAGCGTCCATCCCCGCTCGCCGTAGGTCAGCGAGACCGTTTCGACCGTCGCGCCGAGAATCTTCGGAATCTCGACGAGATTCGGCCAGAGCGGCGTCACCGCGACCACCCGGTCGCCCGCGCCCGCGACGAGTTGCGCGGCGAGCATCAGCGCGTTCACGCCCGCGCTCGTCACCGCGATGTGATCGGCGGGCGTCGCGCCGTGCAGCGCGCTGACGTAGCGGCCGAGCGCCTCGCGTAGCGGCGCGATGCCGAGATTGTGCGTGTAGAACGTCGCGCCGTCGGCGAGCGCGCGGCTCGCCGCATCGCGGATGAATTCGGGCGTGACCCGGTCCGATTCGCCGAACCAGAACGGCAGTACGTCCGGCACGCCGAATCCGGCGTTCGCGACTTCGCGAATCTGCGAGGGACGCAACGCCCGCACGGCGTCGCGCGCGTTCGGCGCGCCGCCCGTGTGCGTCTGCGCCGTCAAGCCGCTCAGTTCAGCGATTACCGCGCCTTCCGATTCACTCATCGCCCGCTCCGTCGAAAAGGAAGAAGTCTAACGCGAGGGCGTTGAAAAGCGCGCGGCCTTCAGAGTTCTTCGGCGCGTCGCGGTAGCCCCGCGATCAGCGACCACACCGACTGCGCCGCCGGCGACAGCGAGCGATCGCGCCGCCGCACCAGTTCCACCGTGCGTTCGGCGCGCGGTTCCAGCGGCAGCGCGACGAGCGACGAATCCGCCGGCAACGGCAGCGCGAGCCACGGCAGCACGCTCACGCCGACGCCCGCTTCCACCAGCCCGAACACGGTCGCCGAATGACCGAGCTCCTGCACCACCTGCGCTTCGACACCATGCTGCTGCATGACGGCATCGATGATCGGCCGGCTGCCCGATGCGTAGTCCAGCATGACGAGCCGCTCGCCCGCGAGCGCCTCCCAGGGCGCGGCGCGTTCGTGCGCGAGAGGATGATCGCGCCGCGCGACGAGGCAGAACGAATCGGTCATCACGGCCTCGCCGTGCAGATCGTCGGCGGAGAATGGGCCGATCACGACGCCGAAATCCACTTCGCCCGACTTCACCTTGCGCAGCACGTCCGACTGAACGTCGTCCCGCAGGCTGAGCGTGACGAGCGGAAACTGCCGCGAGCAGGATGCGATCACGCGCGGCATCAAGCGGCACGCGATCGTCGGGCTCGCCGCGACGATCACCCGGCCGCGACGCTGCTGCCCCAGATCGCGCGCTTCACGCAGGGCTTCGTCCAGATCGGCGAGCAGGCGCGACACGGTGCCGACGAGATCCACGCCGACATCGGTCAGCTGCACTTCGCGCGTCGTCCGGTCGATCAGCTTCAGTCCGATTTCGCTTTCCAGCTCGCGCACGGAGCGGCTCACCGCTGACTGCGTGAGGCCGATCTCGGCGCCGGCGCGGCTGAAGCTACGCAGCCGCGACACTTCGATAAAGACGCGCAGTTGGCGCAACGTGACGTTCAGGGAGGCGTTCATTCCGGCGATTCATGAAAAGCATGGTCTCATGCGGAATTATAGTCGCTCGCGACCGTTTCGCTGCGGTGCAGCAAACCGCCCGAAACGCACGCCCGAAGGGCTTCCTGCACAGGATTGGTGATTGTCCCGATTTCTTAATCAATCGGATTCGGGTCTGATACGGGCCATGCTGGCATCGCGTCAGCCTACTGCCATGCGGGTTTCCCGGATTTCGCGACGTGCATGGCATGGTTCTCGCATTTCATTGCGCACAGAGGTCGAAGCACAGCGGACGTATCGGAAACTGGTTTGCCGCAGCCGCTTCGGCCTTCCCTGGATTCGTTCATCGGATTCGACCAGAGTGCGCGGCGCGGGGCAGCGCACCGGGGTTAGCTTCGCTGAGGTGAGATATGGTGCTGTTCGACGATTTGAGAGATAACGAGTGGGCGCTGGTTGAGGCGTTGTTCTGTTCCGAGCCCGCGCGCAGCGAGCGGCGCGGCCGGCCGCGCGTCGAAGCGCGATCGGTTGTCAACGCCGTGTTGTGGGTGTTGTCGACGGGCGAAGGCTGGTCGAAGCTGCCGGGCCGTTATCCCTCGCCTCCGACCTGCCGCCGGCGCTTCGACGAATGGCAAGCCGACGGAACGCTTGCCGAAATCGTGAAGCGTCTGTCGAGCAACGGCCGCGAGGTGTCGCTGCGCGGGCGTATCGGTTCGAGCGCGGTGAAGCCGCCCGCTCCTCCGAGCCGCGATCGTCTGCGCGGCGCGTTCTGGACCAATCCCGAATCGTGGCGCGCGCCGGCCAAGATGGCCTAAGCGCTCTGCACTACACGTCGAAGCCGGTTCTGCCGGCTTCGATCGTTTTCGGGCGTTGCTTTGCCGATCTCGCGCCGTTTGTTGCGCGATACAACTCTTTACGATTGCTTACAGCGCCGCGACGAATCGAGGCTTAGCGTGACGAGTGACCCAACAGGTCCGATCAGGGCTTCAGGACACTCTCATGAAGGTTTCGACACTGCTCGTGCGTGGCGTCTTGGCGGGGCTCGCCGACGTGGCGTTCGTTGCTCACGCGCAGCCGCCTGCATCCGATCTGCACCTTTCGGCGAAAACGGCGGCGCCCGCGTCGCCTGACGCCGCGCGCGCTCGCGCCGCCACGCCGCCTGCGCCGCGCGGCGATTTACGGGGGGACATTGCGAGCAACGTACGCGCTCGGCCGGACAACGACCGCGACGAGCGCTCGCCGCATCACTGAACCTTCGGGCGACGAGTCTCGATTCGCGCGGAACCCGGCGAGTCTGCCGCAGTCACACCCAATGCCATGAGCACAGCATGGCAACAGTGGAATCCGGTCTGCCCGTGTCCTCGGACACGGGCTTTTTTTCGACCGGACTTCGCACGCTCTCGCGCTAGGCGCGTCGCCTCAAAATCTGACTTCGAGCACCGCTTCGTGGCCACCGAAAATGTACGGTTCGGTGCGCCGCAAATCCCAGTCGATTGAACGCTCATCGCGCGAGAGCCGCGTGAATTCCTGTTTCCCGCGCTCGGTGACGACGGCGATGTCCACGGGCGCATGAAATCCCGGCGCCGGCGCGACGGTGCGTTGCCGCGCGAGCTCGAGCAGCCCGAGGGCGCGAAGGTGGTCGAAACCCTTGGGGCGTTTCGCCCACGGAACTTGACGATACTGCGCCCGGCGAAGTGCTTCGAGTACCGCTTCGTTGGAATACGTGGTCATCTCGTTTTTTCTTCCTGTGCAGCCATGACGACGCTCGTGACGGTCGCAAGACGGTCCGCGACGTCGACTAAACGCGGCGCGCCGAATCTCACGCGAGCGAACGATTTAAGCGTTCGCTGCCTGAATGTTTGGCCGCCGCTTGCGCTAGGTGCTGCTTTCTATTAAAAGCCCCCGTTGAGAGCGCGCTGATCACGCGCTTTCCTGCGACAACCGCCGATGCGCTCTGACCACGCGATGACGGAGCAAATTGCCCTGAAACCAATACGTTACTCCAATTAAATTGGTTCTATTTACTTTATTGCTGCTTTTTTTTGCACTGTTTGCGTTTTGCAAGCGCCTTCGTGCGGCGATTGTCATCCTCGCCCTTCTCCTGGCCTGGGGCCTCGGCAGCGGTTGGCTGACAAGGCCGCTCCTGCGGATCGCGCAGCACGGCTACGCAGAGACCCTACCGCCCTCGTTCGCGCCGAGAACCACCATCGTCCTGATGGGCGGGGGCACGGACCGGCGTCACGGCCAACTGGTCCCGAAAAGCGATTCGATGCCGCGCATCGCCGCGGCCGCGCGGGTGTATCGGCAATGCCGGGCCACCGGCGCTTCATGCCGCGTGATTTTGAGCGGCGGCGATCCCCAGCATCACGGACAGGCCGAAGCCGACAACTACGCGCCGTATGTCGTGGCGCAGGGCGTCGCACCGGCCGACCTGACGCGCGAGAACAAAAGCCTTAACACGTACCAGAACGCGCAGAACGTAGCCGCTATCTTAGGCAACGCTCATGACACTGCCTTGATCGTCATCACATCCGCGTATCACATGCGACGTTCAGTCCTGGCGTTCAAAGCGTTCGGCTACGAGCCGCAGCCCTATGTTTCGGACGTGCGTGAGAATCGGCTGACGGTGTTGCCGCGATACAGAAGCCTGGAGAACAGCGAACTCGCGCTGCATGAACTAGTCGGACTCGCGCGTTTTCACGTCTGGCGCTGGCTGCATCTGTACTGAGGCACCGAATCGGCGTATATCAAAATAATCAGGACTAGAAAGTAAGTGTGCGCGCCGGTATCATTCCGCTCCGGCTGGCATGGCCGGGCCGGTATCGTCGTCCGACACACCGCTGACCTGATCTCGGCCTATGATGGACGCAGTCAGGCGTGGGCTCGATCCCGTAGGCATCCCGTCACGGATGCGCGCCAACGCCAGGCGTGGAGCGAATTTTGCTCTGATGTATCTGTCTTTCCAACCGGATCGGACAGGCGATTCCCGGGTTCAACTGCTACTAGGAGGTAACAATGAAGAAAGTGTCCCTGGCTGTTCTGTTGTCCCTGAGCGCGGTCGCATCGGCCTACGCGCAGAGCGAACAAGGCGTGACGATGAGCACCGATCCCGCACGGATCGCGGACATCGAATCGCGCGCTCAGAATCTGCAATCGCAGCAATCCAGCATGCAAAACATGCAGATGGATCAATCGAGCTCGACGCACAAGTCGGGGCATCACAAGAAGTCGCACGGCAAGTCGATGCACCATTCGGCCGAGTAAGGCACTCGGTCGCCGGCCTGCTTTTCGGCGGGTCGCGCCGCGCCGTCATCGCAGTTCATGATCGCGATGACGGCGAAATGCGTCATGGGCTCAACCGCGCGCTGCGCGATGCGCCACCCAATCGCCGCCCTCGATGCGCGGCAAGCCCTGCACCGCACTCGCCGCTACCGGATAGACGAGGCAATCGACATGCGTAGCCTCGCCGTCCAGTTCGACGTCCACATGCAGCCGGTGCGCACGAAAGAGTCCCTCGACGCCCGGATACACTTCCTCGATCTCGTCCAGCACGGCGACGAGCGCATCGTCGATGCGATAAATATCCCCTTTGACCGGTGTGCCGCTCTCCTCGTCAAGGACGAGGCCGGGATACGAGCCGAAATCGAAAAGTCGTCCACGCACATGCGCCGTGCCTATCCAATGCGGCGCCGCAATTCCGCTGCGCTCAGCCGCGCGATTGATGTCGTTGATTTCGCCCGCGCGCAGCGTGCCGTACACGAAAACATATTGCATCGAAGGAACCGCTCCCCTCGCTAGTCGCCGAGACGCGCATTATCGCCGCCCAAAAAAGCGCGGACGGACTGTAAGATCGGCGAATCCCGGCCAATCAGGCCGCCCGACGAGCCGCCATGCCCACGTTCGCCGATCCACGCCCGCCTTTCGAGCAGGTCGAGCACCTCGACATTCCCGTCGAGCACTCGCCGACGCTCGACCATCCGATCCGCGTGCGCTCGCGCCCGGTGCCTTATGGCGTGCGGATCGCGCTGCATACGCATCCGTGGGCGCAAGTGGCCTACACGTCGCGGGGCGTGCTGCGCGTGGCAACCGCCGATTCGACGTGGATGGTGCCGCCCTCTCGCGCCATCTGGGTGCCGCCGAACGTCACGCACGAAGTGCTGATCGTGGAAGATGCGTTTTTGCGCACGCTGTACGTCGACGCGAGCGTCGTGCCGGCCGGGCTCGGCGCGTGCCGCGTGGTGGAAGTGTCGCCCTTGTTGCGCGAGGTGATCGCGGCGCTGGATGAGGCGTCCATCACGCGTGAGCGCGAGCGCCTGCTCGGCACGCTCGCACTGGACGAGATCATCCGCTCGCAGCCGCTTCCGCTCTCCGTGCCGATGCCGAACGAGAAGCGCCTTCGGGCGCTCTGCGACGCCGTGCTCGCGGACCCTTCGCACTCCGATCTCGAACGCTGGTCGTCGGAAGCCGGCGCGAGCACGCGCACCATCGCACGCCTGTTCAGACGCGAACTCGGCGTCAGCTTTTCGCAGTGGCGGCAGCAGGCGGTGCTGGCACGCGCCATTCCTTTGCTGAGCCAGGGCCGGCCGCTTTCACAGGTCGCGCGTGAGTTGGGGTATCAGAGCCAGAGCGCATTTTCGGCGATGTTTCGCCGTGCCTTCGGCGAGAGTCCGCGCGCGTTCTTCGCCCGCGACGCCAGCGACGAGCGCGATCAGAACGACACGCACGACGTCTGATGCCGCCCCTGCGTCGGCTCAGACTCGCCGGACCATATGTCGAATGGCGCCGAGTTGGGCCAGCCTGGGTCCGGCCGGACGATATCCGAGCCGCATATAAAGGCGCGCCGCCGGGTTGTCGACGAAAACGCGCAGCTGGCATTCCGCCAGCCCGCGGGCCCGCGCCCAGCGATGCGCCGTGTTCAGCAGAAACGTGCCCGCGCCGCGTCCCCGGTAGCCCGGCGCAATCTGCACGTCGCGAATATGCAGGGAGTTGTTTTCTTCGGTCACGCGCATGACGCCGACCGGGACGCCGTCCGCCTGCAGGATGAAGTTCTCCGACTCGCGCCAGCTGGAAAGAAACAGGTCGCCGCGCCAGACAAGATTGTGACGCCGGTAATAACCGACCATGTTGTCGTGCGTGAGGGCCTCGGCGAAGGCGAAGTCGGCCATCGTCGCCTGGCGGAGTTGGTAGAGCGAGAGGTCTTCGGTCGGGTCGAGCATCGCACGCATGCAGGCACGGGACAGTGCCTCCACACTAAGACAGCGCGCGCCTGCTGGCAATGGAAAATGCGATTCCGGCGAGAAGACCGAATCGGGCGAAGCGAAAAACGGGCAAAAAAAATCCAGCCCGAAGGCTGGATTTTTTCACAACAAGCTGGCGGAGCGGACGGGACTCGAACCCGCGACCCCCGGCGTGACAGGCCGGTATTCTAACCAACTGAACTACCGCTCCAACTTTTTTTCATCGTTTTTCGAAGACCAGTCTTCGAAAAATATGCAGCGCTTGGTACTAGCAGCCGCCGATGTTCTGGCGTCCCCTAGGGGATTCGAACCCCTGTACTCACCGTGAAAGGGTGATGTCCTAGGCCTCTAGACGAAGGGGACAGCAAACTTCCTGCAATCCTGCGGCGAAAAAAAACCGGCTGATCAGCCGGAGTATTTCCTGCTCGCAAAACGTTGGCGGAGCGGACGGGGCTCGAACCCGCGACCCCCGGCGTGACAGGCCGGTATTCTAACCAACTGAACTACCGCTCCAGCTCTTTCCTTGCTCCACGAGGCTCTAGTCACCTCATGAAACCGACAGCGCATTTTCTAGCAGCCGCCTGAAATCTGGCGTCCCCTAGGGGATTCGAACCCCTGTACTCACCGTGAAAGGGTGATGTCCTAGGCCTCTAGACGAAGGGGACAGAAACTTGTGATTCTGTCTTTACCGCTTGCTTCGCTAATTAACTGCTGCAAATCAGCGAAGACCGAGATTCTAAACAACTTCGCGTTACTTGTGAAGTATTTTTTGCGACTTCCGAAACCCGGAGAACAACTCGCAATCACTTCATCTGTTCTTGGTGGAGGTAAGCGGGATCGAACCGCTGACCTCTTGCATGCCATGCAAGCGCTCTCCCAGCTGAGCTATACCCCCTTGCAGAACAGAAACGAGATTCTATAGGCCGTTTTTGAAGTTGTAAATACCTTCTGGTGATAGAACCGACAATTTTTTCACTTATCACTTCGCGAACGCGCGCAAGGGCTTCTTCAGCGTCCTTGCGCGCGTCTGCGCTCAAGCGGCCGCGCGCTCCAGACGACGCAGCACCACATCCCGGCCGAACAGCATCAGCACGATGTCGATGGACGGCGTATGCGTCGTGCCCGCGACGAGCAGGCGCACCGGCATCGCGAGTTGCGGCATCTTGAGCTTGTGCGCGCCGAGCGTCGCCTTCAATGCCGCCGAGATGCCCTCCTTGCTCCACTCGGCTTGCTCGAGCGCCGCGCGCAGGTCCGCGATCGCCGGGCGCACCGCGTCGGTCACATGCTGCGCGAACGCGTCGGCTTCGATCGTGGGCTCGCGATAAAACATCGCGGCATTATCGGCGATGTCCTTCACCGTCGACGCGCGATCCTTCAGCAGCCCGACGACCTGATCGAGCGGCGCGCCGTTGTCGATGGCCGCGGCGTCGATACCGGCTTGCAGCAGGAACGGCCGCGTCAGCCCGGCGAGGCGCGCGTTGTCCGCCTCCTTGATGTAGTGCGCGTTCAACCAGTTGAGCTTGTCGTGGTCGTATTGCGCGGGCGACTTGCCAAGATGCTCCAGGTCGAACCATTCGATGAACTGCTCGCGCGAGAAAATCTCCGCATCGCCGTGCGACCAGCCGAGTCGGGCCAGATAGTTGACCACCGCCTCCGGCAAGTACCCGGCATCGCGGTAACCCATCACCGCCATCGCGCCGTGACGCTTGCTCATCTTTTCGCCCTGCTCGTTCAGCACGGTCGGCAGATGCGCATAGACCGGCGTTTCGCCGCCGAGCGCGCGCAGGATGTTGATCTGGCGCGGCGTGTTGTTCACGTGGTCGTCGCCCCGGATCACATGCGTGATCTTCATGTCGAGATCGTCGACCACCACGCAGAAGTTGTACGTCGGCGTGCCGTCGGGGCGCGCGATCACGAGGTCGTCGAGTTCTTCGTTCGATATCTCGATTCGCCCCTTTACCGCGTCGTCCCATGCGACCACGCCCGTCAGCGGATTGCGGAAGCGCACCACCGGCTTCACACCTTCCGGAATCGTCGGCAGCGTCTTGCCCGGTTCCGGACGCCACGTGCCGTCATAGCGCGGCTTTTCGCCGGCGGCGCGCTGACGCTCGCGCAGCGCGTCGAGCTCTTCCGTCGACATGTAGCAGTGGTACGCCAGGCCCTTCTCCAGCATCTGGCCGACGACCTCGCGATACCGGTCCATCCGCTGCATCTGATAGAACGGGCCTTCGTCGAAATCGAGGCCGAGCCACGCCATGCCTTCGAGAATCGCGTCGACCGACGCCTCTGTCGAACGCTCGACGTCCGTATCCTCGATACGCAGCACGAACGTCCCTTTCATCTTGCGCGCGAACGCCCACGGATAGAGCGCGGAGCGGATGTTGCCGAGATGGATGAAGCCGGTCGGGCTCGGGGCAAAGCGGGTACGGACTTGGGTCATTGCTGTTTTCTCGATGTACTCGAATGTTTGCGCTCGCCCGGCGAAAGAAGCGGCCGAGCGAGAGAGCGAAGAGGCGAATGGGCGGCGCGTGAAAGCGCCGTTGGCTCTTGCACGAAAGCGGTTGCCGGCCGGGATGCACGCACGTCGGACACGCGTCGGGCACCGGCTCGATGACCCGAAATTATACCCGCCGCCCGCCTCGCGCCTGAGCCCGCGCCTTTTGTTTTATGATGTGCGCGCCGTTTCTTAAGCACCCGGAAACGCGCATGCAATCGCACACTCGCCGCATCGCTGGAGTCTCACTTGAATTCATCGTCACGTCTCATTTCCCGCCGCGCATTCTCGCTCGCGGCGGCGTCGTCCATTCTCGCAGCGTGCACGAGCACGGGCGGCGGCGGCCTCGGCGGCAAGAGCGCGCCGGTCGCAACTACGCCGGCGCCGGAGCCGCAACGCGCCGCGCGAATCGGCCTCGCGCTCGGCGGCGGCGCGGCGCGCGGGTTCGCGCATATCGGCGTCATCAAGGCGCTGGAAGCGCGGAACGTGCGCGTCGATCTGGTGGCGGGCACGAGCGCGGGTTCGGTGATCGCCGCGCTGTACGCGTCCGGCATGACCGGCATCGCGATGAACAAGCTCGCGCTGACCATGGACGAAGCCTCCATCAGCGACTGGGCGATGCCCTTTCGCGCGCGCGGCATTCTGCAAGGCGTGGCGTTGCAGAACTTCCTGAACAAGACGCTCGACAACCGGCCGATCGAGAAGATGGCGAAGCCGCTCGGCATCGTCGCCACCGACCTGAAAACCGGCCAGCCGATTCTCTTTCAGCGCGGCAATACCGGCGTGGCCGTGCGGGCGTCGTGCAGCGTGCCGTCCATTTTCGAGCCGGTGAAGATCGGCGACCACGAATATGTCGATGGCGGACTCGTGAGCCCGGTGCCCGCCGCGTTCGCGCACAAGATGGGCGCGGATTTCGTGATCGCGGTCGATATCTCCGCGCGGCCGGAAACGGCGCTCACGCAGAGTTCGTTCGACGTGCTGATGCAGACGTTCACCATCATGGGCCAGTCGATCAAGGCTTACGAGCTGGACAAATACGCGAACGCGGTCATCCGCCCGAATCTGAACGCGATGAGCAGCAGCGACTTCAGCCAGCGCAACGCCGCGATACTTGCAGGCGAAGAGGCGGTGTCGAAGATGTGGCCGACGTTGCAGCGGCAACTGGCCGAGCGCGGCATGCGCGTTTGACAGCATCAAAAAGAAGAAGGCCACGCAATGCGTGGCCTTCGCACATCAGCGCAGCGACTTCACCTTGTCGGCGGTGACATCGCCGGGCTGGCCGCCCCATGTCGCCCGCAGATAGTTGGCCAACTGCGCAATCTGCTCGTCGCTGTAGGTTGCGGCAAAGCCTGGCATCGGCTGCATGCGTTCGACGCCGGCGAACGGCTGCCCTTCGATGCCGTCGAGCATCGACACGATCAGATTACGCGCGTCGCCTTGGCGCAGCGTCGAGTTGTCCTTCATCGCGACGGCGACGTGCGGCTTGCCCTCGCCTTCGCGTCCGTGACAGCCGGCGCACGAATCGAGGTACAGATTGCGGCCGGCTGCGAGTTGCGCCGCGCCGGCCGATTGCGGCTTTACCGGCGCTGGCGGGGGCGGCGCGTCGCCGAGCAGATACGTCGCGAGCGCGCGCGCGTCGTCGCGAGTCAGATGCTGCGTGCTCAGATAGACGACCCGATGCATTTCCCCGAAGGCCGATCCCTGCCGCGCGACGCCCGTCGAGAAGTACGCCTGCAAGTCCGCGCCGGTCCAGCCGCGCGCCGCCAATGCTGCCGGCGTGATATCCGGCGCGGCGATGCGTCCGAGCGCGCCGCCCTGGAGCGTCTTCGCGTCCGCGAGCTGGCCGAACGCGCCGCGCGGCGTGTGGCATTCCGCGCAGTGCCCGAGCGCGTTGGCAACGTAGCGGCCGCGCGTCCAGTCGGCTGATTGTCCCGTGGATGCGTCGGGCAGCGCGTCGTTCAGGAACAGCATGTCCCAGAACCGCACCGCGAAGCGCACGTTGTACGGGAAGCGCAGACTTGCTTCCACGTTCGGCACCGCCGCGGGCTTCTGCGCCATCAGGTAAGCGTAGATGGCGTCGCTGTCCTCGCGCGACATCTGCCGGTACGACGTGTACGGCATCGCGGGATAGAGCTTGCCGTTCGGCGTCTTGCCGTCGTGCAGCGCCGCGTAGAACGCGGCGGACGTCCATTTGCCGATGCCGTACTTCGCATCGGGCGTGATGTTGCTGCCATAGAACGTGCCGAATTGCGACTCCAGCTTTACGCCGCCCGCGAACGGCGCGCCGCCTTCGGCCGTGTGGCAGGCAGCGCAGTCGGCCGCTTGCGCGAGGTAGCGTCCGCGAGCGACGACTTCCGGCGAAGCGGCAGTCTTCTGCGCGACATCGCGTTCGCCATGGCATGCGGACAGCGTGAGCGCGGCAAGTGCAACGGGAAGCACGCGCATGAACGAGCGGCGCACGGTGCGCGTCATGATCGATGTCATCATGCGGCGTCCTTCACGAGTCCGGGCGTGGCAAGCACGAGGTCCTTCACGGCTTGGTAGTAGCGCACATAGCCCGTGCAGCGGCAGATGTGGTCGTTGAGCGCGGCCATGATCGTCGCTTCGATCTGATCCTTTGCGATCGGCTCGCGCTTGAGCCGCTCGATCAGCACCGTCGTCGCGTTGACGAAACCGGGCGTGCAATAGCCGCACTGGAAGCTGAAATGATCGAGAAACTTCTGCTGCACCGGCGAAAGCTCGACCACCTCGCCGTGTTCGTTGCGCTTCGCGTGCCCTTCGATGGTCCGCACCGTCTTGCCGTCGAAGAAGTGCGCGCCGCTGATGCACGTGCGCACTTCCTCGCTCCTGCCGTCCGCGTGATCGACGATCACCACGCACGCGTGGCACACGCCCTGTCCGCAGCCGAGCCGCGAGCCCGTGAGACCGGCGTATTCGTGCAGAAAATCGATCATCGGCAAACCGGACGGCACCGGCATTGGGCCGATCTTGTTGCCGTTGATCGTCATCGAAAGCGAGCGCATGTCGACGCCCGCGGCGGATGGGATGGCCGTCATGCGAGCACCTCCTGAATGTTCTGCGGCGTCACCGGCAGATCGGTGAAGCGATGGCCGATCGCGTGCGCGATCGCGTTGACGATGGCCCCGACCACCGGAATCATCACCACTTCGGCGATGCCCTTCGGCGGATCGGTCTCACTGAGCGGCGGCAGCACGTCGCCGGTCTGATTCCACACGGCGACATCGCTCGCGAGCGGCAGCCGGTAGCGGTTGAAGTTCCACGTGCCGTTGCCGGGGCCGTCTTCGTAAAGCGGCAGATACTCGTGCAGCGCGTGCCCGATGCCCATCGCGAGGCCGCCCTGCAATTGCCCCGAGACGAGCTGCGGCGCGATCGGATTGCCGCATTCGAGAATCGAGTGATGCGACAGCAGCTCCACCTTGCCGCTCGCCTCGTTCACGGCCAGCTCGACGAGCGTGCCTACCGCGCTGTAGTACGTGACCATCGCGTTATTGCGCTGCACGGGCGGAATCGTCACGCGCTTGCGGTCGAGCACGTGATACCCGTTGGCGGTCGTCTTGCCTTTATCGGCCCCACCGCTGCCGAAGCGAACCGACAAGCCGTCGAGCGGAAACTGATCGGCCGTGCCTGCGATATCGAACTGCGCTTCGCTCCACTGCCAGCGGTTGAACGTGTGCACGACCGCGCCGGTCGCGAGCCCGAGTTCGTGCGCCTTCTTCGCGAGGACGTCGAACGGAATCGGCTCCAGACCGTCGGCGGACAGTTTGCCGTCCCTCCAGCGCGCGTCTTCGATTCGCACGACGAACGATGCCGCCTGACCGCCGCCGATGCCTTGCCCCCAAATTGCCATCGCGGCGGGCCAGAGGCCGTGGCGGAACAGCACGCGCGCCGCCTCGCGCGTCGCGTGCGAGAAGTAGTACGCAGAATTCGTCGCGCTCGCCGGCGACATGTACGCGGGCGACCAGCGCGGATTCGCGCTCAGTCTGTCCTGCTCGGCCTGCGACATGAGGTACGGATCGCCGCTCGTGACGACCGGCAGATCCGCCCAGTCGGTGACGGCCATGTGGACCTCGGCGGCGGGCTTGCCGAGCCACTTGGCGACGACGAGCGCCTGCGCCGTCGACGATCCCGTGCCGATCTCCGCGCCCGAGTGCGACAGCGCGATGCGTCCGTCCGCGCTGAACTCGACCTTGGCGAACGCGCTCTCCGCGCCGGTGCCGAAGTCTTTCTGCACGCACGCGAAGCCAACGCCGTAGCGTATGCCCGGATGCGCGGCTTCGTACTCCGCCTTGCGTTGCGCGCGCCCGGTCCACAGCGGATGCGCCTTCGCCTGACGCAGCACGTCTTCCGCGCGCACGGCGCCTGCCGGGATCGCGCCCTGCGTGTTCTTCATGCCGGTGCGCATGACGTTCGCAAGACGCAGGTCGATCGGGTCGGTGCCGAGTTGCGCGGCGATGTCGTCGATCATCATTTCGGTCGCCGCCATGCTTTGCAGCGTGCCGTAGCCGCGCGCCGAGCCGGCATCGACCGCGCGCGAAGCGATCGCCACCGCCGTCAGGTCGCTCTGCGGAATGTAGTAGATGGATTGCGCGGCGGTCGCGCCGACCATCGCCACCGAGGGTGAGAAATTGCAGCGTCCACCGCCGTTCGCGATGAACTCGCCCTTGAATGCCTGAATCTTGCCGGTCTTCCTGTCCACTGCCATGCGATAGCGCATGTCGAACGCGTGGCGCTTGAGCGAGCTTTGGAACTGCTCGAAGCGGTCGAACGCGAGACGCACCGGGCGCCCGTCGCCGTACATCGCCGCGACGAGCCCGTAGAACGGCACGTTGAAGTGATCCTTCGAGCCGTAGCCGACCGTGTAGCACGGATGCAGGAACAAGTTCTTCACCGTGAAGCGCGATTTCGCCGCCATTTCGAGTGCGCTCTGCGCGACTTCGTATGGCCCTTGCGTCGGCACGACCATGTGCAGCGACTGCGTTGCCGCGTCGTACCAGCAGTTCGCGTTGTCGGGTTCGAGCGCGGCGGTATCGACGGACTGCGTCTTGTATTCGCGATCCACGACAAGCCATTCTCCCGGCGGATGATCCAGCGCGTTAGCAATGGCCTGCGCGTGAAACATGCCCTGCTCGTCGAGCTTGCCGTGCTCGTTCGCGTCGGCCCACACGGGCTCGCGCTTTTTCATCATGTGCGGGAAAAGCGGCGAGTCTTTCAGGCTGGAGAACGCGTCGTCGTCGAACGGCGTCTTGCCGCCCACGCGCACGAAGCGAAACGACGCCCACGGATCGCGCTCGATGAAACCGGTCGTCGCGCCATAGCGGACGACGCCTTCGCGGAACTGGAGCTTGTCCTTCGCAAGACGGAAGCGCGCGAAGTCGTGATAGATCAGGATGGCGACCGCCTGACCAAGATACGCGGGCGTCTTGCCAGCGGGCAGCAGCATGTCGTCGCCGTAGAAGGCGGGAAACGCGAGCTTGTCGCGCGCGAGGTCATCCGCCGTCACGACGCGATCGGGCGCGAGACCGCCGTCGAGAATCGAAAGGTCGATGCCTTCGTAGAGACGATCCGCGAGCGTCGTGCGCAGGATCAGCGCATGCGACTGTTCTTGCGGCCAATGCGGCATGTCCTTCGCGCGGATATCGCGTGCGAAGACTTTGTCGCCCGTCACTTTCGCGATGCCGTCGATGCGGAACTTCGTCGCATGCCATTGAACGGGCGTCAGAATGCGCTCTTCGAACAGCGCGGCGAACGCGCGGCTGCCCAATGGCGCGATGAACACGGACACGCCCGCGAGCGCCCCCGCCTTCAGAAAACCGCGACGCGACAGGCCGAGTTTCCCCATGTACTTCTCCTCGAATGAACGCCTTCTGAACGCGCGCAGGCGCTGACGAACGCGCCGCCGCGGCGCGGTCATCGTGATATTCGTTTGCAATGCAAAGGATTTACCCGCGAGCAGCGACGGCGTCCGGACGTTATGGTGACGGCCAGCATCGTTTGCCAGCACGCAGAGGGCGGGATTTTAAGGGGCGGATAGGCGCGCAACAACGCGCGCAGCGTCAAGTTCTGTCAAGATTGGCCGGCGCTTCGCACAAACGAAAAACGGCGGCGCTCTTGCGAGCGCCGCCGTCGTTTGGCAATCAGTGAAGAGGCGGACTCAGTAGTCTGCGTCTTCGATCCACGCCGCCTGAATGGCTTCGAGGATTTTTTCGTTCGATTTCTGCGGGTCGTCGTCGAAACCTTCCAGCTCGGTCACCCAGCGATGCAGGTCCGTGAAACGCACATATTGCGGATCGACATCCTGGTGCGCGTCGGTCAGGGCCATCGCGATCTCCTGAGTATCTGTCCACTTCATGGGCGAGCCTCCTGTCAGTGATTTTCTTTGGCGTGATTGATGGAGTACCGGGGAATCTCGACCACCAGATCGTCCTCGGCGGGCATCATCGCCTGACATGATAACCGCGATGTCGGCTCGAGACCCCAGGCTTTGTCGAGCAGATCGTCTTCGTCCTCGCTGGACGGTTCGAGCGCGTTGAAGCCCTCGCGGATGATGACGTGACAGGTCGTGCACGCGCACGACTTCTCGCACGCGTGCTCGATCTCGATTCCGTGTTCCAGCAGATTGTCGCAGATGCTCTTGCCGACGTCGGCGTCGATCACCGCGCCGTCCGGGCAAAGTTCGACATGAGGCAGCACAACGATTTGAGGCATGGTTTTCCGTGAATGCTTGAGTGGATCAGACGTCGTCGAGCTTGCGGCCCGCGAGCGCGCGGCGAATGCTCTTGTTCATGCGGCGCGCGGCGAATTCGTCGGTGGCGGCGGCGAGCGCCTTCGTCGCCTCGTCGATCTGCTCGACGGACTCGCCTTGCGAGAGCGCCGCCAGTTCGCCGATGAGCGTTTCGATCTGCGCGCGTTCGGCCTCGTCGAGCAATTCGCCGTCGGCGGCGAGCGCGGCCTGCGTCGCTTCGATCAGGCGCTGCGCTTCGACGAGCGCCTCGCGCAGCGCACGGGCGCGCATGTCGGTCTCGGCCGTCTTGAAGCTCTCTTCGAGCATGCGGGCGACGTCGTCATCGGCGAGACCGTACGACGGCTTCACCACCACCGACGCCTCCACGCCCGACGTCTGCTCGCGGGCAAACACCGACAGCAGCCCGTCCGCGTCCACCTGATACGTGACGCGGATGCGCGCCGCGCCCGCCGCCATCGGCGGAATGCCGCGCAACTCGAAACGCGCGAGCGAGCGGCAGTCGGAGACGAGCTCGCGCTCGCCTTGGACGACGTGAATCGCCATCGCCGTCTGGCCGTCCTTGAAGGTCGTGAAGTCCTGCGCGCGCGCCGTCGGAATGGTCGAATTGCGCGGGATGATCTTCTCGGTGAGACCGCCCATCGTTTCGACGCCGAGCGACAGCGGAATCACGTCGAGCAGAAGCCAGTCGTCGCCCTCGCCGCGCCGATTGCCCGCGAGCAGGTCCGCCTGAATCGCCGCGCCCAGCGCGACGACCTGATCCGGATCGAGATTGACGAGCGGCGGCTGGCCGAAGAACGCTTCCACCGCGCGGCGGATCACCGGCATGCGCGTCGCGCCGCCGACCAGCACGACGCCCTTGATATCGGCGGGCGTCACCTTCGCGTCGCGCAGCGCCTTTTTCGTCGGCCCGAGCGTGCGCGCGACGAGCGATTCGGTGAGCGCGGCGAACTGCGCTTCGGTCACGGCCACGTCGATGGTGTCGCCCGAGGACAGGCTCGCCTGCACGCGCGTTTCGCTGGCCGACGAGAGCGCCTCTTTCGCCGTGCGCACGCGATCGAGCAGCAGGCGCACGTCTTCCGGCGTCTTCGGCTGAATGCCGGCTTGCGTCAGCACATGGCGATACAGCGCGTGGTCGAAGTCGTCGCCGCCGAGCGCGGAATCGCCGCCCGCCGCGAGCACTTCGAAGACGCCCTTCGTGAGCTTGAGGATGGACAGATCGAAGGTGCCGCCGCCGAGATCGTAGACGGCGTACAGTCCTTCGGAAGCGTTGTCGAGGCCGTACGCGATGGCCGCGGCCGTCGGCTCGTTGAGCAGGCGCAGCACGTTGAGGCCCGCGAGCTTCGCCGCGTCCTTGGTGGCCTGGCGCTGCGCTTCGTCGAAATAGGCGGGCACCGTGATGACCGCGCCGACGAGATCCTCGCCGAGCGTGTCTTCCGCGCGGTAGCGCAGCGTCGCGAGAATTTCCGCCGACACTTCGACCGGGCTCTTCACGCCGTCGACCGTGCGAATCTGCACCATGCCGGGCGCGTCCACGAAATCGTACGGCGCGTTTTCCGCGCCTTCCACTTCGCTCTTGCCGCGGCCCATGAAGCGCTTCACCGACACGATCGTGTTGCGCGGATCCGTCGCGGCTTCTTCCTTCGCGATACGGCCGATGCGCCGGCCGCCCTTCTCCAGATAGCGCACCACCGACGGCAGCAGCACATGGCCGTCCTCGTCGGGCAACGCTTCGGGCACGCTGTTGCGCACGGCGGCCACGAGCGAGTTCGTGGTGCCGAGATCGATGCCGACCGCCACGCGCCGCTGGTGCGGCGCGGGCGCCATGCCGGGTTCTGAGATTTGCAGTAAAGCCATCGTTGGTCTTGTGGGGTTGTGTGGCGCGCTGGGCCTGTGTTTTCTTGTCGTGCTCGAGTGCGAGTGCGCTCGCCTTCAGGCGTTTTCCAGCCGCTCGATCTGAGCGCCGATCTCATGCGCGACGCGTTCGATAAACATCAGCTGACGCACCGCTTCGCTCGCCGCCTGATCCGCATTGCTGTCGATGAGCGCTTCCAGTTTGGCGAAGCGCACGCGCTCCTCATCGCGCAATTCGGTCAGCAGCGATTCGAGCGCACCGACGTTCTTCGCCGCGGCGGCATCTTCGATATTCTCGCGCCATTCCATCTGCTGCATCAGGAACGCAGGCTCCATCGCCGTGTTGTTCTCCGCCCCGACGTCGATGCCGCGCAGCGACAGCATATAGCGCGCGCGCTTTAACGGATCGCGCAGCGTCTGATACGCCTCGTTGGCGCGCGTGGCCCACTGCATCGCGAGCCGGCGCTGCGCGTCGCCGGCGGCGGCGAAGCGGTCGGGATGCACTTGCGCCTGCACGGTGCGGTAGGCGTCGTCGAGCCGGTCGCGGTCAACGGCGAAAGTCGGCGGCAGGCCGAAGAGATCGAAGTGGCTGTCGGTGAGCGTTGCCATGGCGTTATCAGTGAGTTCGGGATGCGCGAATGAAAAAGGCGGCCCGCGCCGCCTCTTGTGCCGAAACCGCCGGCGTCACGCGCGTCAAACGCGGAACGATTCGCCGCAGCCGCATTCGTCTTTCGCGTTCGGATTGTTGAAGCGGAAACCTTCGTTCAGCCCTTCGCGCGCGAAATCGAGCTCGGTGCCGTCGAGGTACGCGAGACTCTTTGGATCGATCACGATTTTCACGCCCGCCGATTCGAACACCATGTCTTCGGGCGCCAGTTCGTCGACATATTCGAGCTTGTAAGCCAGACCCGAGCAGCCGGTCGTGCGCACGCCCAGGCGCAGGCCCACGCCCTTGCCGCGCCGCGTCAAATACTTCTGCACGTGTTGTGCCGCCTTCTCCGTCAACGTGATTGCCATAGTCGTCGCGTCTCTCGCGCTCAAATCGTGCTTCCCGCAGCGCCGCCGCGTTGGGGCGGCGGCGCTGCGGCCTTTCCCTGCCACCTGCGTGATGCCGGCTTACGCTGCGTGCTGCTTCGCCTGCGCGTCTTCGGCTTGGCGGTCCGCCGCGCCGTGACGCTGCTTGTAGTCGGCGACCGCTGCCTTGATCGCGTCTTCCGCGAGAATCGAGCAGTGGATCTTCACCGGCGGCAGCGCCAGTTCTTCGGCGATCTGCGTGTTCTTGATCGACAGCGCCTCGTCGAGCGTGCGGCCCTTCACCCATTCGGTCACGAGCGAGCTCGACGCGATGGCCGAACCGCAGCCGTACGTCTTGAACTTCGCGTCCTCGATGACGCCGTCCGCGCCCACGCGAATCTGCAGCTTCATCACGTCGCCGCATGCCGGCGCGCCGACCATGCCGGTGCCGACAGCGTCGTCGTCCTTCGCGAACGAGCCGACGTTGCGCGGGTTTTCGTAGTGGTCCAGAACCTTGTCGCTATAAGCCATGATTCAACTCTCCGTATGTTCGTTTCGCGTGGACGCAGTGCGCTTCGTTCAGTGCGCAGCCCACTGGATGCTCGAAATGTCGATGCCGTCCTTGTGCATTTCCCAGAGCGGCGACAGGTCGCGCAGTTTCGCAATCTTGCTCTTGAGCAGGTTGACGACGTAATCGACGTCCTGCTCGGTCGTGAAGCGGCCGACCGTGAAGCGGATGGAGCTGTGCGCGAGTTCGTCGTTGCGGCCGAGGGCGCGCAGCACGTACGACGGCTCGAGCGAGGCCGACGTGCACGCCGAACCCGACGACACCGCCACGTCCTTCACCGCCATGATCAGCGACTCGCCTTCGACGAAATTGAAGCTGATATTGAGGTTGTGCGGCACGCGGCGTTCCATGTCGCCGTTGACGTACACCTCTTCGATTTCCTGCAGGCCGTGCAGGAGGCGGTCGCGCAGCATGCGAATGCGCTCGTTTTCCGTCGCCATTTCTTCGCGCGCGATGCGGAACGCCTCGCCCATGCCGACGATCTGATGCGTCGCGAGCGTGCCGGAGCGCATGCCGCGCTCGTGGCCGCCGCCGTGCATCTGCGCTTCGATGCGCACGCGCGGCTTGCGACGCACATACAGCGCGCCGATGCCCTTCGGGCCATACGTCTTGTGCGCCGAGAACGACATGAGGTCGACCTTCAGCTTTTGCAGATCGATCTGAATCTTGCCGGTGGCCTGCGCCGCATCGACGTGGAAAATGATGCCCTTCTCACGCGTGATCTCGCCGATCGCCTCGATGTCCTGAATCACGCCGATCTCGTTGTTCACGCTCATCACGGAAACGAGAATGGTGTCCGGGCGGATTGCCGCCTTGAACGTGTCGAGGTCGATCAGACCATCTTCCTTCACGTCCAGATACGTGACTTCGTAGCCTTCGCGCTCGAGCTCGCGGCAGGTGTCGAGCACGGCCTTGTGCTCGGTCTTCACCGTGATGATGTGCTTGCCTTTGCTCTTATAGAAGTGCGCCGCGCCCTTGATGGCGAGATTGTCCGATTCGGTCGCGCCCGACGTCCAGATGATCTCGCGCGGATCAGCGTTCACCAGCGCCGCGACCTGCTCGCGCGCTTCCTCGACCGCGCGCTCCGCGTCCCAGCCGTACTGGTGGCTGCGCGAGGCCGGATTGCCGAACTGCTCGCGAAGATACGGAATCATCTTGTCCACCACGCGCGGATCGATCGGCGTCGTCGCGCTGTAGTCCATGTAAATGGGCAGGTGGGGGATATCGTTGTTCATCAGTCGCTCCGGGAAAATCGGTCAAATCGCATGGCTGGGTCGCTGGCGCCGCGTTGCAGTACGTTCTGCGGTTCGCGGCGGCCGGGCGGGCTCAGCCAGCCAGATTGAAAATGGAATTCGGACCCTTGGGCACGACGCGCGCCGCCTCGACGCCCGCCGGTTCCGCGCGCCGGTCGCGCAGCACCGCCGCGGAGCCTTCGCGGGCGCGCTGCTGGTCGACCAGATCTTTCAGCGAGACGGAATCGAGATACTCGACCATCTTCTGATTGAGCGTCGCCCAGAGTTCGTGGGTCATGCAGTGGCCGTCGTGCTGCTTCGTGCCTTCGCACGTGCCCTTGCCGCCGCACTGGGTGGCGTCGATCGGCTCGTCCACCGCGATGATGATGTCCGCCACCGTGACGTTCTCCGCCCGGCGCGCGAGGTTGTACCCGCCGCCCGGACCGCGCACCGATTCGACGATCTCGTGCCGGCGCAGCTTGCCGAACAACTGTTCGAGATAGGAAAGCGAGATGCGCTGGCGCTGACTGATGCCTGCCAGCGTCACCGGGCCCTGCTCCTGGCGCAGCGCCAGGTCGATCATCGCCGTGACGGCGAAACGGCCTTTCGTGGTGAGTCTCATAATTGGGGGCTAACGCTAATACTCGATGATTTTCGTCAAGTATAAATATCCCACAGTTTTAGTCAAGTATCCGGGCGGAATAAGTAACGATTTAGTCGATCTTTTCGCCGCCGGCAGCGCCCGCGAGCTACGGCCGCAGTTGCGCCCGCAACGCGTTCAACAAGCCCTCGCAGGCGTCCTCGCACTGGTCCAGCACGCGCTCGAAGCCTTCGTCGCCGCCGAAATACGGATCGACGACCACGCGGGTGTCGTCGCGGGTGGCGAACTCCATCAGCAGCCGGATCTTGTCCCGGTACTCCGGCGGACAGACCGAGGCGAGCGCGGCAGCGTTGGCGTCGTCCATGACGATGAACAGGTCGAAGCGGGCGAAATCTTCTGCCGCCACCTGACGGCCACGCAGCGTCGACAGGTCGTAGCCGCGCTTTTTCGCGGCGCGCTGCGCTCGCTCGTCCGGCGGCTGGCCGATGTGCCAGTCGCCCGTGCCCGCGGAATCGATGACGATCCGGTCAGCCAGTCTCGCCCGCTCGACCAGTTCGCGCATGACCGCTTCCGCGCTGGGCGACCGGCAGATGTTGCCGAGACAGACGAAGCAGATCGCGATCGAGTTCATCGGGCAGAACGGGAAAATGGGTGTTGGACGCCGCGCAGACAGCCGCGCGTTCGAATGCGCTCGGATTATACAAAGGCTCGTCTGAACGCGCCCGGACGGGCGGCGACCGGCGCTCTCTCCCGCGCAGGATCAACGCTTCTCGCGATGAATGTCGTGCGTGACGAAGCCGCTCTCGCCGTTCGGCATGTCGAGCCAGTCGCGATGCGCCAGCGTGCGGCGGATGTCGGCGAGCCCTGTCTCCCAGTGCTCGCGCATTGTCGAGAAGCCGAACTGATAGTCCTTGTACTGGCCCTCGTACTCCTTCTGCCGATAGATCAGGTGGATGATGTTGTAGCGCTTGCCGCAGGCCAGTTCGGCGGCGCGTCGGCACCACTCGTCGGTGTCGCGAAGCGCCTCGGGTACGAGGTCGAGGACGTGCTTAAGCACGTTGCGGTACCGCTGGGCGCGCTGCATTTCGTCCGTGACGAGCCGCGTGCGGCTCGAATACTGTATGTCCTTGATGCGGCCCGTGACATCGACGATATTGTCCGGCACCGGCCCGCGCGCGCTCCAGAGATCGACTTGGAACGCTAGCGTATCGCGGCGCGGCGTGGCCTGCGCGACCTCGTAGAGCGGCGTGTTCGACATGAGGCCGCCGTCCCAGTAGAACTGTCCGTCGATCTCGACGGCGGCAAAGCCCGGCGGCAGTGCGCCCGAGGCCAGAAAATGCTCGGCGCGCAACTTCGTCCGCGTGTTGTCGAAGTACGCGAAATTGCCGGTTGCCACGTTCACCGCGCCGACGGACACGCGCGTCTCTCGGGAATTGATGCGGTCGAAGTCGCAAAGGCGTTCGAGCGTAGCCTTGAGCGGAGTCGTATCGTAATAGCTCGCGGTCTCAGGCGAACTCGATGCCACCGGCGACGGCGGCGGAAGGCGGGGCACGAAGAACCCCTTCTGCCCTTCGACGAGCGCATCGACCGCCTGCAACGCGGTAAAGGCCTTTCGGATCTGGTCGCTCGAATTGAAGAACGCGCGCTCGACGAACGCGGGCAGCGGAAAGCCGAACGCCGGCTGACAGATGGTTTCCCAGAATTCCCGCAACCGCTCGACGCGATGCTCCGGCGCATTCCCCGCGATGATCGCGGTGTTGATCGCGCCGATCGAGATGCCGGCGATCCAGTTCGGGTGAATATCCGCTTCGTGCAAGCCCTGGTAGACGCCGGCCTGATATGCGCCGAGCGCGCCGCCGCCCTGAAGCACGAGCGCGATGGTCTCGTAGGGCGGCAAGCTCATGCGCGGCGCTTGTTCGTGGCTGCGTTGCCGTCCGAGGGCTGGGTTGTCGTCGCTTTCTGACATGAGGCCTCGTTCCTTATTGCATGTTCCGGCCGCGGCTCACCACAAACGATTGCCCGGTGAGCGGCGCCCATTCGAACGTGGTCTGCGCCACGTCTCCGACCTTGTCGACACGCCATGGCGCGGCCGATGCCGCTTGCCGCGCCTATGACCACCGCCGTCTAACCTCCTGTCGGAAGACTGAATGACAACATGCGAGCCATGCGACCATCAAGCTGGCCGTTCGGCATAGGAGGATTCGCGCTTGCTCGCATGGATCGCCTAGGCCGTTTGGCCAGCTATTGCGCGAAACCGCGAACGGCTATTGTGCACGAACGTAGCGGCGCGCCGGCAGCGGCCGGCCGAGCCGAATAGCCGCGCGCACGTGCTCCGCTACAATTGATCGCTTTCGCTTTTCATCGCTTCTTGCGGGCCACTCGTCATGCTCAGTTACCGTCACGCCTTTCACGCGGGCAACCACGCCGATGTGCTGAAGCACGCCATCGTCGTTCAGATGCTTCGATATCTCGGGCTGAAAGACAAATCGTACTGGTACATCGACACGCATGCCGGCGCAGGCGTGTACTCGTTAGCGGAAGGCTTCGCGGCGAAAAACGCGGAGTACGAATCGGGCATTGCGCGATTGTGGGATCGCACCGACTTGCCGCCGCTGCTCGCCGATTACGTCGACGAAGTGAAGGCGTTGAATCCGGACGGCGCATTGCGCTTTTATCCGGGCTCGCCGTATCTGGCTTGGCGCGCGATGCGCGAGCAGGACCGCATGCGGCTTTTCGAGTTGCACAGCACGGAGATCGACGTGCTGCGTCACAACTTCCGCGACGCCGGCCGCCGCGCGATGATCTACGACGGCGACGGATTCGAAGGCATCAAGGCGATTCTTCCTCCGCCGCCGCGCCGCGCGCTGGTGCTGATCGACCCGTCCTACGAAGACAAGCGCGACTATGCGCGGACGGTCGAATGCCTTGAAGAATCGCTCAGGCGCTTTGCCACCGGGACCTATGCGGTGTGGTATCCGCAAGTCTCTCGCATGGAGTCCCAGCGTTTCGCCGATCAGCTGAAGGCCATCCAGCCGACGGGCTGGCTGCATGCGACCCTCACCGTCAAGGCCCCGCCGGCGGACGGCCTCGGCTTGTTCGGCAGTGGCATGTTCGTCCTGAATCCGCCCTATAAACTCGCGAGCGAGTTGAAGCAGGCGTTGCCGTATCTGGTCGATGCGCTCGGCCAGGATGCGGGCGCTTCATTCAAACTGGAGCAGCGCGCGGACTGATCGCGTCGCATCAGGGGTAGGCTTCCCGTCGCCGGCGCGAGTGGCTCGGGTTGGTCGTCGCGGGCGTTGCCGTCTGCCCGCCATATTCAATATACGGCGAAACCACGATCGGCTGCTGCTCCTGTGGCGGCAGTCCGGGTAACGTCGCCATCGGGACCATGCCCGGCGCGCCGAGGGGCGCGCTTTGCAGGATCGTCCCGCTCACGCCGCTGTGAATGCCGGTTTGAGTATCCAGCACGAGCGGTTCGCCGCCGGGTTTGGCGAATGCCAGGTCGCCGTGGCAAAGTGCCACGGCATACGCTGCGCAGGCCGCAACGAGGCGCGTCTGCGTCGTCTTGGAGAGGTGGCGTGTCATCGATCGCTCTATTCGGTAGACGAAACGGCTTTACCTTACCCCGGTGGCAAGCTTTAGGCTAGGCGCTCACATCCACATTGACCGTTCTTTCGGGAGAATCATGAAGTCGACACGGAATCTGCTGCGCGCTGTACTCGCCGTCATCACCGTTTCCTTCAGCGTAAGCGGCTTCGCCCAGACGGCGGCGTCTTCGCACGACAGCATGTCGGGCATGAAGCATGGCATGCCCGCCAACGAGGATGCGCCCTCGAACGCAGCTTTCCAGGCCGCCGATGAATCCATGATGTCGAGAATGTCAGACGTTCAGTACACCGGAGACGCCGACCGCGATTTCGTCGCGCACATGATTCCGCACCATGAGGGCGCGGTCGAAATGGCGAAGGTGGAGTTGAAGTACGGCAAGGACGCGAAGCTGCGCAAGCTGGCGAAGGACATCGTCGCCGCGCAGGAGAAGGAAATCGCATTCATGAAACAGTGGCTTGCGACGCATCCGGCGCAGAAGTGACGCCGCTTCGAATGAAAGCCGCAGAAACGACAAAGCCCCGCATGGCGGGGCTTTTCATTCACACCTGGCGCGCTTCGCGGCGCGCGGGCTCGGGCTTCAGATGTTATAGCCGTTGTTTTCGAGCGAACGGATACGCTTTTCGAGCTGGACGACGTCCGACGATTGAGCCAGGTATTCTTCGCGGCGGCGCTGTTCGGCGGCTTCAAACCAGATGCTGAGTTTTTCGAGCAGGATTGCAAACATGGTGTTCTCCAAGGATTAGTGCTGGTCCCTGGCGGTTCGGGTCAGGGATAACCCGCATTAGGGATAACCCGGATTATAGCTGACTCGTCTGAGTCATGTGAGTGAAATGCCCGCATGGGGTGCATTCATTTTCGGAATGGTGCTGGACGCGCAGTTCCGTAAGTTACTGATTCCACGGAATACGTCTAGGACACTGGAGAAATATGCACTGTCTTAGTGCGCTCACTGCGCCAATTTGTCCAAAATCGGGCAGTCCGGGCGCTCGTCGCCTTGGCAATGCCTTGCGAGGTGTGACAGCGTGTCGCGCATGTCCGTCAGCTCCGCGATCCGGCGATCGAGCTCCGCGACATGTTCCAGCGCGATTGCCTTCACCTCGGCGCTCGCTCGCGTCCGGTCATGCCACAGCGCCAGCAGCTTGCGAATATCCTCGACGAGAAAGCCCAGACGCCGCGCCTGCCGCACGAACCGCAGCGCATGGACTTCCTGTTCGCCATACACGCGGTATCCCGATGACGTCCGGCCGACCGGCGTGAGCAAGCCGACGCTCTCGTAATAGCGGATCATCTTCGCGGTGACGCCCGACGCGCGGGCCGCTTCGCCAATGTTCATCCTGTTCTCCTTCGACTTTCCGCCGACTCTACACCTTCCCATGATGGCAAGGTATACGATGTCGATACTTCCACCCATTTCAAGAGGAAAAGGACATGACCGAATTCGAAGTCCAAGGCATGAGTTGCCAGCATTGCGTCGCTGCCGTCACGCGGTCGATTCAGGAGATCGACCCAGAGGCGCAGGTTCGCGTCGATCTGGAGCGCGGTACGGTCGCGGTCGAATCGACGCAGACGGAGCAGGCGCTGAAGGACGCCATCGACGATGCCGGCTATACCGTCGTAGGCGCGGCTTCCGCATGACAGGCGGTCGGGGGTTCACTGTCGCGCTGATCGGCGCGTCCGGTCTTCTGGGGCGCGCAGTATCGGCCGAACTCGCCAGCGTGGCGCCGTGGCGCGTCGTGCGTACCGCGCACCGGCGCGCGAGTGCGAACAGCGTGCCGCTCGATATCCGCGATCACGACGCCGTGCGCGCCTTTCTGCGCCGAGAAAGGCCAGATGCCGTCGTGATCGCGGCAGCGGAGCGTCGGCCGGATGTGTGCGAAAACGACCCGCCGCTCGCCCGCGCGCTCAACGTGGACGCCGTGCGCGTTATCGCTACCGAAGCGAGCACGCTCGGCGCGTGGGTCCTGTCGATTTCGACGGACTATGTTTTCGACGGCACGTCTGCGCCCTACTTCCCCGACGACACGCCCGCGCCGCTGAACGCCTACGGGCGCAGCAAGCTCGACGGCGAGCGCGCGTTGCTGGAAGCCGATCCGCGATCGTGCGTGCTGCGTCTGCCGCTGCTTTACGGACCGGTCGTCGACTGGAGCGAATCGGCGGTGACGAGCCTGACGCCCGCCATCGTCGCCTCCGCCGATCCGGCAAAAGCGCCGGCTTCGATGGATGCGTGGGCGACGCGTTACCCGACCTACACACCGGACGTCGCGGCGGTGATCCGCGGCATGCTCGAACATCACGCTCGCGGCGCGACGATTTCCGGCATCACGCAATGGTCCGGCGACGAACCGATGACGAAGTTTGATATCGCCGAGCGCATCGCGCGCGTGCTGAAGGTTGACGCGAAGCTCGTCGCGCAACGGGAGCCGACCGACGCGACGCCGCGCCCGCGCGATTGCCATCTGGATTCGGGCCGCCTGGAGTCGCTCGGCATCGGGCGGCGCACACCGTTCGATACGGCGATCGAACGGCTGCTCGCGAATTATCCGGCGCTGCCGTCGTTGTGATTCAGTGAAAGTCGCGGCTCGACGCGGCAAGGCGCCCAAGCAGCGCCGTGTGATCTTCGAGCCGTTGCGCGACCAGATGCCGCACGTCGCCCTCGTTCTGCCACACGCCATGCACGCCGAGGAGCGACGCGCCGAGCAACACCTTGCGCTGCTTCTCGACGAGCCCCGGCCAGACGATCACGTTGATCGCGCCGGTTTCGTCCTCGATCGAGACGAAGATCGTGCCGTTCGCCGTGCCCGGCCGTTGCCGCACCGTCACGATGCCGCACGCCCGCACGACGCGCCCGGTCTTGAGTTCCGCCAGATCAGCGGCCGTCCGGAAGCGCAGGCGCGCCAGCCGCGCGCGCAACAGCGCGAGCGGATGACGATTGAGCGTGAGCCCGAGACTCGCGTAGTCATCGACGATTTCGCGGCCCTCCGATGCCTGCGGCAACGCGAGCGGCGCCTCGGGCATCGGCGCATCGCGCAGCAATTCCGGCGCGCGCTGCTGCGCGGTCACCGCCCACCACGCCTGACGCCTGTGCCCCGCGATGCTCGCGAGCGCGTTGCCCGCTGCGAGCGCCTCGAGTTCCCGGCGCGACAAGGCGGCGCGGCGCGTGAGATCGTCGACATCGAGGAAAGGCGCCTCGGCCCGCGCGATCATGATCCGCTCGGCCGCGGCTTGCGGCAGACCTTTGATCAGTTGCAGGCCGATGCGCACGCCCGGCCCGCCCGCACCGTATTGCTGCGCCGGCAGCTGGACACGCGCGGCGAGCTTGCGCGCGCCGCGCCGCATGGTCTTGCGAAACATCTGATGCGGCAACGGCGCGCCGTAAAACTGCTGACGCCGCTGCTCCTTGCCGGCATCGAAAACGACGCGCTCGCCCTTGCCCGGCGGCAATTCGAGCACCGATTCCCAGTCGCTCAGCGAAACATCCGGCGCGAACACGTCCACGCCGTGCCGCCGCGCGTCCTGCACGAGTTGCGACGGCGAATAAAAGCCGAGCGGCTGACTATTCAGGAGGCCGGCCAGAAACGCGGCGGGCTCGTAACGCTTGATCCACGCGCTGAAATAGACGAGCAGCGCGAAACTCGCCGAATGGCTTTCCGGGAAGCCATATTCGCCGAAACCCTCGATCTGCTTGCAGACGCGCGCCGCGAACTCGTGCTCGTAGCCGCGCGCAAGCATCTTCTTCATGAGATCGGCCTGATACTCTTCCAGATGGCTGCCGCGTCGCCAGGCGGCCATCGCGCGGCGCAGCTGGTCGGCCTGCTCAGCCGTATAGCCTGCCGCGACCATCGCGAGCTTCATCACCTGTTCCTGAAAAATCGGCACGCCGAGCGTACGGCCGAGCACAGGCCGCAGTTCTTCCTTCGGATAATCCTCTTCCTCCAGACCCTGCTTGCGCCGCAGATACGGATGCACCATGCCGCCCTGAATCGGGCCGGGCCGCACGATCGCCACTTCGATCACGAGGTCGTAATACTTTTGCGGCCGCAAGCGCGGCAACATGCTCTGCTGCGCCCGCGACTCGATCTGAAAGACGCCGATGGTGTCCGCGCGGCAACACATTTCGTAGACGGCTTTGTCCTCGCGGCGAATGTGCGACAGGCCGAATTGCGGGATGCCCCGCCGCAGCGCGACGAATTCGAGCGCGCGGCGGATCGCCGACAACATGCCGAGCGCGAGAACGTCCACTTTCAGGAGCTTGAGCTGATCGATGTCGTCCTTGTCCCACTGGATCACGCAGCGGTCTTTCATCGCGGCGTTTTCGATCGGCACGAGCCGCGACAGCCGTTCCCGCGCGATCACGAAGCCGCCGACGTGCTGCGACAAGTGGCGCGGAAAACCGCGTAGTTCGCGCGTCAGGCGAATCAGATGCCGCGTGATGTGCGAGTCCTCGCTGAAGCCCGCTTCCCGCAGATAGCCGGCCACCGCCGACGGCCCGTCCCACCACTGCTGCGCCTTGCCGATTCGCTCGATCAGCGAGGCATCCAGTCCGAGCGCGCGGCCCACGTCCTTCAGCGCACTGCGCGTGTGATACGTCGTGACCGACGCCGCCAGCGACGCGCGATGCCGCCCGTATTTCCGGTAAATGTACTGAATGACTTCCTCGCGCCGCTGGTGCTCGAAATCGACGTCGATATCGGGCGGCTCGTTGCGCGCCTGGGAGATGAATCGCTCGACCAGCAGGCCCATTCTGACCGGATCGAGTTCGGTGATGAAAAGACAGAAGCAGATGATCGAATTCGCCGCCGAGCCGCGCCCCTGGCACAGAATGCCCTTGCTGCGGGCAAAGGCGACGATGTCGTAGACCGTCAGGAAGTATTTCTCGTAGCCCAGGGTGGCGACGAGCGCGAGTTCCTTGTCGATGAGACCGATGGTGTCGGCATCGAACCCGTTCGGCCAGCGCACCTTCGCGCCCGCCATCACGCGTTTGCGCAGATAGCTCGCGGGCGTTTCGCCCGGCGGCACGAGCTCTTCGGGATATTCGTACTGAAGCTCGTCGAGACGGAACGTGCAGCGGGCGGCCACTTTCAGCGTTTCCGCGATCGCCGCCTTCGGATACAGCGCGCCGATACGCAGGCGCGTGCGCAAATGCCGCTCCGCGTTTGCTTCGAGCGCATAGCCGCATTCGGCAAGCGGACGGCCGAGGCGAACGGCAGTCAGCGTGTCCTGCAAGGGTTTGCGCGAGCGCGCGTGCATCAGCGCGCCGCTTGCCGCGACGAGCGGCAGGCCGCTCGCCTCCGAAATGACGCGGCACGAAGCGAGGCGCTCGTCGTCGCTGCCGTCCTGCCAGAGTTCCAGCGCAAGCCACGCGCGGCCCGCCGCGAAGCTGGCGAGCCAGTGCGCGCGTTCGAGCGTGTCGGCGAGCGTGGCCGCGCGTTGCGGCACGAGAATCAGCAGGCAGTCGGGCAAATGCTTCAGATGCGCGATGTCGCCGCGCAGATCGGCGGCATCCGTGACATTGGACGACGCGGCCGGATCGGTGAAATCTTCGGGCCCAAGCCGATACTGGCCCTTCGGCGAACGCGAGCGCGCGAGCGAGATCAGCTCGGACAGATTGCCGTAGCCTTCGCGGTTCGTCGCCAGCGCGATGAGCGTGCAGAACGGTTGGCCGTCGGCATCGGTCAGATTCAATTCGCTGCCGATGATTAGCTTGAGTGTCGATTGGTCGGGCAACGGCTGCCCGGCGAGCCGCGCCGCTTCGACTGCGGCTTTGACCTTGGCCTCGATGTCCTTGATCGCGGCGTGCGCGCGCACGACGCCCGCGAGCGAGCATTCGTCCGTGATCGCGAGCGCGGTATAGCCGTGCTCGAGCGCCGCAGCGGCCAGTTCCTGCGGATGCGACGCGCCGCGCAGAAACGAGAAATTGCTGATGCAATGCAGCTCCGCGTATCCGGGCAGAAGCGTGGACGCGGACACGGCGCCGGAAAAGTCTCCGCCCTCGTCGGCCAGACCGATGATGTCGTTGAGATCGTCCATCGGCGTCATCCAAAGAATCCGTGCAGGAACCACGCGCCGCTCAGACGCTCGCGGTACAGCCAGAACATGCGGCCGCGATCGTCGGAGGCGACGTAGTAATCGCGCTGGACGCCATTGCCGTCCCACCAGCCCGCTTCGATGCGCTCCGTCCGGCTGATGAGCTTCAGCGGACGGCGATAGAACGGCCGCTCGTTGCGCAACTGCAGCTTTTGCGGCGTTTCGAGGATCCACGACGGGCGCGGCTGCGAAGGCACGGCCCGATCGGGAAGTTGCAGCGGCTCGTCGGTTTCGGTCTCTGGCTGGTCTTCCTGCGCTTCATCGGGGGTTTCTTCGGATGTTTCGTCGGATGCGCTCTCGGCATGCTTCGGTTTCTTTGCGCGCTTGGGCTTGCTCTCGCGCACTGCCTGATAAGGCTCGACCGTCATCGCCGCTTCCGGCCGATGATCCTCGCGCGCAACCAGTTGCACGACGTTCTCCGCGCCCAGGCGCGCGCTCAGACGTTCGAGCAGTTGCGCCATCGATTCGTTATCGGAAGTGGGCATCGGAAACAGCGTGTCGGACGGCGGCGCGTGCTCGCAGACTTTGTCGGCAAATAACTTCATCTCGATGACCGGAGCTGCGAGCGTCGTCTGATTCAGCTTTTCGCGCAGCAGCCAGAGGACATGATCGGCGTCGCGCGTCGGCACGGCCCAGGCGACCTTGAGCGTCGATGTTTTCGGCGCGTGGCGCGCGGCCAGTTCGTGCTCCAGCAGCAGCGAGAACTCGCTCACCGCGGCGTGATGCGCGCTCAGCCAGCCGGCCAGTTGCAGCACGAGCCGGCGCGCTGCGAAAAGCAGCGCTTCGGCGCTTTCCACGCGTGCCTGTAATTCCAGCCGCGCCTCGAACGATGCCGGCGCACAGAACGCCTCCCGCGGATCGGGCGCCTGGCCGTAAGCCTGCGCGAGCCATTGCAGAATGCCCTGCCCGAACCGCCGCGCGACGCCCTTGCGCGGCAGGCGGCGCAAATCGGCGAGCGTCGAACAGCCGATCTGTTCGAACACGTTCCCATGCGATTCCGCCGACGGAACGAGGGACACCGGCAACGCGTCAAGCACGCGCACGAGCGTCGTCTCCTTCACGATGCGCACGCGACGCGTCACGCGGCGAGTGCGCGCATGCGCGAGCAGCCAGGCGCCCCACGCGGTCGGCGCACAGCCCATTCGCGACGTGAAGCCGCATCCTTTCACCGTCGACGACACTTTGGCGATCAGTGGCCGCAGCCCGCCGAAAAGCCGCGTGCTCGCACCGACTTCCAGCAGCACCGTATTCGCATGCGCGAGCACGACCTTCGGCGTGAACGCGAGCAACGCCAGCGCGACTGCTTCGAGCGCGCGCTGCTCCGCGTTGACATCGACCGCGAGCAGCGTCAGCCGCGGCGCCAGCGCGAACGCGTGAGAGCGCGTGCTGCCGGGCCTCACCCCCAGCCGGAACGCGATGAGGTCGGGCAGCAGAATGCGCGCATGATCGGCGAGCGCGAAACAGGGCTGATCGATGTCCTGCGCGACTGGCGTGTCGGCGCGGTCACTCGGCGTCGGCCTCGCTCCAGGCGAAATCGAGCCGGCCGATGCGCATGGCATCGATGGCGGCTTGACTGCTTCGAGCGATAAAAGCGGCAATGTCACCGCTATCCACAACATGTTTGACCTCTCGTGCTTTCCTTTGCTGGCTGGCGCGGCGCAAATGCTCGGGCAACGCGGGCAACTGCAGCGGCAAGCGCAAATGCAACGGCTTTTCGAGCAACGGACCGCGTCGCTTGATGATGCTGATCTCCAGCATGACGACTTGCATCCATTCGCGACGATTCATCGTCGGTGCGGCTGCGGGCAGCATCGGCTTGCAGACCATTCGCAGCGGCGCCGCCGATGATTGCTTCGCGGCATTCAATGGACGAAACAGGAACGCCAGCGATTGCGACTCTTGTGCAGCAACTTGCAATCGCCGCAAGGCTTCGGGGCGCGCCTTGGGGAGCCAGATCAACACAGCGCCGATGCCCTCCTGCTTGAGCGACTGCTCCGCGGCCCACAGCACCTGATCGTCGGGCGCCTTGACCCAGACGAGCTTATTCGGCGCGATGTTCATTGCCCGAAACGCGGCGTGATTGGGCATCCAGGGGGGCGCGATGAAGACAACGGAGCGGCTTTGAACCGTCGTCAAGTCCCGCAACGTGCGCGCGAGCAGCCGGATTTCACCGACGCCGCTTTCTTCGATCAGCACTTCGGTCACGGTGCCCGGCTGCCAGCCTGCGCCTGGCAACGCCAGATCAAGCATTCGATAGCCGCTCGGAACGACGCCTGAATGCGAGGTGGTGAACTGCTCGCCTTGCCATAGCTGCTGCTGTAGGCGCGAAGTCAGTCCGATGTCCAGTAATGAAAGTGCGGCACCCATGGATTCCCGTCTGCCGGATGCAGAGTCCGCTCATGCGTGAACACGAAGCGGCTCCGGTTGATACTGTACATTTATACAGTATTTCGGAGTGCGCTGGGGAATGGGTGGAAAGATCCGAAGAGGTGGGACGGGGAGCGGGTGAGGAGGGGCTTTTCGTGAGTCCAACGCAAAAACCCCACCTTTTCGGGGTGGGGTTTTTGTTTGAGCAAGGGGGAGCCTGACGATTACCTACTTTCACACGGGCAATCCGCACTATCATCGGCGTGGAGTCGTTTCACGGTCCTGTT
>NZ_JALQDQ010000017.1:0-62018 GCF_023631105.1 Caballeronia sp. AZ10_KS36
AGATAAACCTTCCTCTGATACTTCGTGTGAGACTCTTGATACTTTTGCTTGCCCGGCTCCGAAGAACCGGCCGCACTTACCATCAAGCGCCCACACTTATCGGCTGTTAGTTTTTAAAGAGCAATCCGCCAAGACTTTTCACTTCGCCGCATCGAGCACTTAGCTCAACCGCTTCGTCTTGCGTCGCTGCATCAGCAGCAGAGAAACGAGATTATGTACGTCGTTCCGGTCAGTGTCAACAAGTTTTTGAAGCATTTCACTCGTCAACCGCGCTTGGAACACTTCTTACCTTCCAAGCTCACCACGACACCACTGTTCCCGCTTCCTTCGCGTTCGTTGAATCGCGAAGGAACGGAATTCTAGTGAGTGCCGGCGCCGACCGCAAGGGCTCCGCCGAAAAAATTTGCGATCGCTCGAAGGACGAACGCCGCTCCCCCGCCTCTATCGACCGACGACGCGCACATCCCGTAAAACGGCCGGCCGAACGACTACAATAAAAGGTTCTTCGCCCAAATGAACCTGTATTGATATGCGCACGCGAACCGCTAAACGCCTCCCTCCAGACGCGGACAAACTCGTCAGCCTCTCTCTCGCGCTTTTCGCCTCGGGCAGCCGCGTCGAAGATCGCTTCTGGGAGGGCCGCCTGGACACCCTCATCGCCAAACTGGTGCGCAACGGCAACCAAACAACCCTTGATGCTGCGCTGGATCACCTGCAGCAGAATCATCCCGACGCATACGGCGCGTTGGCCGACATGGCAGAAACGCATAGCGAGTCGTTCAAGGTCGATATCGATGGCGTGCCGCACGAGTCTCTGCTGATCGCGGCGCCGGTGCTCGCGTGGACGCGCTATGCGATTCCATCAGGCACGCTCAAGAGCGAGTCCGTCGACGCCCTGCGCACGCAACTGCAAGCGCACGTGCTGGCTGGCGGCGCACGCGTAGCCGTCGCGCCGTATCTGTACAGCATCGACCAGTTGCCGCGGCATCATGTCGACACCGCGCGCCTCGCGCAACAGTTGACGCAGGCGGCGCTCGGCGGTGCCGTCGCCCGTATGAACCTGGCGGACTTGCCGGAAACATCACCGATCCTCGCCGATCCGCGCTTTCTGCTCGCTGTCGCCGTTGTGCCGGCAGGCGAGGCTTTCTTCCGCTGGCAGGAAGACGAGAACGGAGCGCGCATCGAGCGCAGTCAATGCCTCGAACAATGGGCGGCTCAGGGCGGCGCCAGCTTCGCGAGCATTCTTCCCGGCTGCGAATTCGAATGTTTGTTGCCGGATGCCTACTATTCGGCGTGCCGGGATGCCGACGAGCAAGTCCGCCCTCACACGGTGCGCACTGCTGTTCGCTATCTTTTCGATACGCTCGGCACCGGCCCGCAGGAGCTGCGCGCGGTCATCGCGGGCTTCGGCGAGCGCCGCATCGACGAATATCGCATCGGATTCACACGGCGCGGCAGCAACGATGTGATCTACGGCGTCGTTTGGCCGCTGTATGGGCGCGAGAACGGCGAGGCGGGCCTCGAAGACGAAGCCGAACTCGAAGGCGCCGACGGTCCGGTGGAAGAGATCGTCGAGTTGCTCAGAAAGTCCGGCGTCACCGACGTTCGCCGCCATGCAGGACGCTTCGAGCCGGAATTCTGCGATGACTGCGGGGTGCCGCTCTACGCCGATCCGCTGGGCGAGATCGTCCACGCCGAGATGCCCGAGGACGCCGAACCCGCTCAGCCCCACTTCCATTGACATGCGTCAATGCTTCGGCAGCCTGACAAAGCCCCGCACTCATGCGGGGCTTTGTGCTTTTTCGCCTATGCCATTCGGATAGGGGGCGCAATCGCAAGAAGTTTGTCAATATCACGTCAACGCCGACATTCGCTGGCGTTAAGTTCCGCCGCGAGTGGGCGTCGGATGTATTGACGAGAGGTTGAGCATGAAAATAATCATCATGGGTTCGGACGCGGAGCGCCGTGCGGGCCTGAAAACACTGCTGCGCCGTGTCGCACGTCAAGCGCAGTTCACCGAAGCAAGAGACTGGCGGCAGGCGGCATCTGCGCTCAAGCGCATCGAGGCTCGCATGATCGTGATCGACTGGGCGGAGAGCATGCGCATGAGCGAACTCGAAACGCTGCTCGACAACGCGCCCGCCGTTCCCGCCGCGGTCATGGTGGACCGCTCCGGTGCCGCACAGGTCTACATGCTCATGAGCGCGGGCGCAATGGGCGTCATTCCTCGCACGCTCGAGCCCATCCTCATTCTGCGCGCGCTCGAAATGGTGCTCATCGGCGGTCACTATGTTCCGCCGGATGTCATCGATCTCGCGCCCATCCGCGATCTGCCCATCCGCCGTCAGCACGCCGTCGCTGCCATGCCGGATAGCGCGCGCGTTCATCCGACGCTTTCGCCGCGCCAGCAACAGATCATGCGCTGCGTGCATATGGGAAGCACGAACAAGATGATTGCGAAGACGCTCGGCATTAGCGAAGGCACGGTCAAGATTCATCTTGCAAGTATCTTCCAGCAGCTCGGGGCACCGAACCGAGCGGCGGCAGTCGCCATTTACAACGGCGTGCAGAATTCGTATCTGGAGATTCTGCGTAGCGGCGCCGAACAAGCCATCCGCGCAACGCCGGGCGAGTCCAATGTGGTCCCGTTGCGCAGGCGGCGCGCGAAATATCCGCCGATCGAGAACCAGGACGGGGCTTCGCTACCCATGGCAGCAGAGCCCGAGGCGTCGTTCTAGCAACAATCGCATGATCCGGGTTCGTTGATTGCGCACACGTTTCAAACGTAACGAGTAATATGCAGGCATGGGGTTCTTCTATACACCGCTACCGCTTTGGCTGACCGTCGGCAGTTGGATTGTTGCCGCGGGGCTGCTTGCACTCGTCCTGGTGCAGCGGCCGTTCAATCGCCTGCATGACGCCACCCTCCAGCACGTCTGGCTTGGGGTGATTGTCTCGGTAACGGTGCTATGGGCCTGCAACGCATGGTTCGATGACGGACCCGTCATCCACTTGCTGGGTGCCACGCTGATGGTCACGCTCTTCGACTGGCGGCTCGCGCTCATCGGCACAGCCGCGAGCACTGGGCTCGCCGCCGTGGTGCTCGATGCCTCCTGGCTCTCGGTCGCAATCACGTACCTTCTGTTCGGTGCCGTGCCCGTGGCGGTCTCCACACTGCTGCAGCGTCTGTCCAATGCATGGCTGCCGCGCAACCTGTTCACCTTTATCGCAGGCCACGGGTTTATCGTGTCGGCCGCGGCAGTGGCTGCTGCTTGCGGCTCGACCGTGTTGCTCGAGGCAGCGCTTGCCGGCGGTGCGGTGAATGTGCCCGCTGCATTCACGCGCGGATCGCTATTGCTCGGTGCCGGTGAGTCCTTGTTTACCGGACTTCTCACCATTCTCATCACCGTGTATAAGCCGGCGTGGATCACCACGTATGACGTGCGCCGCTATCGCCTGGACCGTGGTCCGCGGGTTTGACGTCGACCTAGAAGAACACCCGCCCGCACCGCAGACCGCGCCCTCTCGCATGGCCGGCGGTCCGATACGCGCACAAAGTGCGATAAGATTGAACTCCTTCCCCACACGAGGCATCTTACTTGCCCGTGTCTTCTTAGCGCCAAATTGATGGAAAGTAACTTTGCACCGCGCCGGCTGATGAGGCTCGTCGGCCGGTTCGCGGTATGCGCAGCGCTTCTGTGCGCGACGTCCGCCTTTGCCGATACGCTCGACGAGCGCAATGAACTGGTTCATCACTTCGTGACTGATTTCAACGCTAATCCGCTGGTTGCGGATTGCGCCGCGCATGGCAACTTCATCGCCAGCACGTCGGCGGCGTTCGATCATGTCGAATTCCCGCCTGCTTCATTCGATTCATCGCATTCCACCATCGAACCGTGGAACGACTCGTTCGACGAGAAGAAGCAGCGCATCAAGGTCGACAATGTGGTGACCGTCGAAGGACAAGGCGTCGCGAAAAGCGGCGAGAAAGATCCGACGCCGCTCAAATTCCGTTGTGGCTATGTGGGCAGTCAGATGCTCGCCTTCGGATGGAACGACCCGGTTCCGCCGTTGCGTCCGCATGCAGAGCCGCGCAGCACGTCCGGCAAGAAAGGCAAGCACGGCGCGAAGACGAGGTCGTCGTCGAAGAAAGCGGCAGCGGCAGGCAAGAGCACGAAAAAGGCGTCGAAGAAACACTAGCCGGCCATAAGCGGCGTTGCATGAACAAAGGGCGTGGCCATCGCAAGACGGCCACGCCTTTTTATTGTTTGCGGATAGCGGCCGCTATCAAGCCGCGCACGCCTGCAACTGCCAAAGAATCGCCTGCAGCATGGCGGCACCGAGCGCCGCACTGCGCTCACCGTTCCAGCCGACACGCTCGTCCGGCAGATCAGCGTTGTCCTTGAACGGCATTTCGAGCGTGAGCGACAGACACTTGTATTCGTTGCTCATGTACTTCGAGGCGAGCTTCAGCGCATCTTCCCGATATTTGCCGCTCTCATAGCCGTGCACTTCCTGAAAGTCCGGACTTGCCTGCTTGAAGAACTGCACGAACGCCTTCTGCTCTTTCGCCTGTTGCTCGGTGAAGGCCGGCAGCATCTCCGACCCGGCGACGAACACGTGCGGAATGGCCTCGTCGCCGTGGATATCGAAGAACATGTCGCAACCCGTCGCACGAATCGCGTCGCGCACGACCAGCACTTCCGGGCTGCGCTCGGCGCTCGGCTCCATCCATTCGCGATTCAGGTTCGCGCCTGCCGCATTCGTGCGCAGATTGCCGAGCACGCTGCCGTCCGGATTCATGTTCGGCACGATATGGAACACCGCGCGATCGAAGAGCGCCCGCGCGACCGGATCGCCCGACCAGTCGCCCCAGCCGGCAAGACGTTTCACGAGTCCTTCGACGAACCATTCCGCCATCGTCTCGCCGGGATGCTGGCGCGCGATGATCCACACGTTCTTCTTGGGACGCGCGGCGGCCTCGTCGGTCAGGCCGAGCGTAAGCAAGGACATCGGCCGGTTCTCGACCGTGCGGCCGAGTTCCGTCAGCGTTGCATGCGGCATCTGCTGGACCGCGCCGAGAAACTCCGAATGGCGCTCCTCGCTATACGGCTCGAAGTACGCGTAGTACACGCGATCGAAGTCCGGCGTGTGCTCGATCGTCAGCACGCGGCCGTCGTACTGCGTCGGCACTCGAAACCAGTTCACGCGATCGTAGCTCGCGACCGCCCGATAGTCGCGCCATCCATCGGGGAAGGCACACTGCGCCGCGTTCTCGAACGTCATCACGAGGCGCTCGCCGCGCGCGCCCGAGACGCGAAAGTAGAACCACTGCGCGAAGTCGGCGTTCGTGTCCGGACGCACGCGCAGGCGAACGTTCGCGGGATTGCTCGCGTCGATGATGTCGATCGCGCCTGCGTCGAAATTGCTGGTAATCGAAATGCTCATGATGATGTCCTTGATGCGCCTGTCTCACTCCGCGACGCGGCGGCGAAACACATAAGTCGTATCGTTCGATGCGTTCGCGTCGAACCGGTAGCCTTCGCTGTCGAAGCCCTTGAGCGCCTCGGGCTCGTCGATTCTGTTCTGCACCGCGTAGCGCGCCATCAGACCTCGCGCTCGCTTCGCGTGAAAACTGATGATCTTGTAGCGGCCGCCCTTCCAGTCCTCGAAGACCGGCGAGACGACGGGCACGTCGAGCAGCTTCGGCTTCACCGATTTGAAATATTCCTCCGACGCGCAGTTGACCAGCACGCGTGCGCCGCGCTGCCGCTTGAACTGCGCGTTGAGCGCCGCCGTGATGCGCTCGCCCCAGAACGCATACAAATCCTTGCCGCGCGCGTTCGGAAACTTGGTGCCCATTTCCAGCCGATACGGCTGCAGCAGATCGAGCGGCCGCAGCAGCCCATACAAGCCTGACAGCACGCGCACATGATTCTGCGCGTAGTCGAGATCGGCGGAAGTCAGCGTCTTCGCCGCGAAGCCTTCATACACATCGCCGTTGAAGGCGAGCACCGCCTGCTTCGAATTGTGCGCGTCGAACGTCTTCGACCATTCGGCATAACGCTGGAAGTTCAGCGCCGCGAGTTGATCCGAGATGCCCATCATGCCGCCGATCTGCTGCGGCGAAAGCTGGCGCAAGCCTTCGATCAACTCGGCGGCGTCATCGACGAATTCGGGCAGCGTGTGCTTCTTGATGTGAGCGGGCGTCTCGTAGTCGAGCGATTTAGCGGGCGAGAGAACGATTATCATGGAGGCTCGCCGGCACCCCGCCGGCGACATAGGCATAAACCCCCGATTGTATCGAATGGAAAATTCCGCCGCGCCGCCTCACAATCTGCGGGTCGTGCTCGATTCGAACGTGTGGATCGACATACTCGTGTTCGACGATCCGGCCACGCGGCCGATCCGCGCCGCGCTCGAAGCCCGCGCGCTCGATGCACTGATCGACGCGCGATGCCTTGCCGAACTGACATACGTGCTCGACTATCCGCAGTTCGTGCGCATGGGCATCGACAAGTCGGCGGCGCTCGCGACGCTTGGTAGTCTGTCGCGGTTGGTCGCGCCCGAAGCATCGCCGGACGCACCTCCTCTGCCGAAGTGCCGCGACCGCGACGACCAGAAGTTTCTCGAACTCGCGCAGGCATCGCAGGCGGACTGGCTCGTCTCTAAAGATCGCGCGGTGCTGAAGCTCGCGCGCCGCGTCGCGCGCGACTTCGCGTTTCGCATCGCCGAGCCCAAGCCGTTTGTCGCCGCGCTCGAATCGCACGCCGCCCTTGTCGCCCTTGCCGCCCTTGCCTGATTACCGCATGTGAATACCGCTCAGCCCACGTCCCCCTACGCTATGAACGCTACGCACGAACTGAATCCGGCTGCACCCGATCTGTCCTTCCCGTCGCGTCTGCCGAACGTCGGCACGACCATTTTCACCGTGATGAGCGCGCTCGCCGCGCAAAAAGGCGCGGTGAATCTGGGCCAAGGTTTTCCCGACTTCGACTGCGATGCGCGCATCGTCGATGCCGTCGCGTCCGCCATGCGCGACGGCCACAACCAGTATCCGCCGATGTCGGGGGCCGCGCCACTGCGCCAGGCCATCGCGCGCAAGATCGAGGCGCTCTACGGCCGCGCCTACGACGCCGACCGCGAGATCACCGTCACGGCCGGCGCGACGCAGGCGCTGCTCACGGCCGTGCTGTGCTGCGTGCATCCCGGCGATGAAGTCGTCGTGATCGAGCCGATGTACGACAGCTACGTGCCGGCCATCGAACTGGCGGGCGGCAAGCCGGTGTTCGTGTCGCTCGAAGCGCCCGACTACGCGCTGCCTTTCGACAAGATCGCCGCCGCGATCACGCCGAAGACGCGCCTTCTGATGATCAACACGCCGCACAATCCGACGGGCCGCGTCTGGCGCGATACGGACATGCGCAAGCTCGAAGACATCGTGCGCGGGACGAACCTGCTGATCGTCTCCGACGAAGTCTATGAACACATGGTCTACGACGGCGCGCCGCACGAGAGCGTGTCGCGCTATCCGGAGCTCGCGAAGCGCAGTTTCGTCGTGTCCAGCTTCGGCAAGACGTTTCACGTCACCGGCTGGAAAATCGGCTATGTGGCCGCGCCCGTCGCGCTGACGGCCGAGTTCCGCAAGGTGCATCAGTTCAATGTGTTCACGGTGAACACGCCAATGCAAGTCGGGCTCGCGCATTATCTTGAAGACCCGAAGCCGTATCTGGAATTGCCCGCGTTCTATCAGAGAAAGCGCGACTTCTTCCGCGCCGGGCTCGCCGATACGCGCTTCTCGCTTCTGCCCTGCGACGGAACCTACTTCCAGTGCGTCGATTATTCGGCGATCAGCGACATGCCCGAAGCCGAGTTCTCGCAATGGCTGACGAGCGAGATCGGCGTCGCGGCGATTCCCGTGTCGGCGTTCTATCACGAGTCTCACGAGTCCGGCGTCGTGCGCTTCTGCTTCGCGAAGAAGGAAGAGACGCTCGCGCTCGCGTTGGACCGACTGCGCAAGCTCTGAGCGTCGTCTTGCTGCCGGACACGATAGACAACACAGAGAACATCGAGGAGTCGAACCGCATCATGAGTCCGCAGGAATACAAGATCGAGACCTTAGGCATCGTCGGCAGCGGCGCGATGGGGCGCGGCATCGCGCAGATCGCGGCGCTCGCCGGGCTGACCGTGCGTCTCTACGATGCGAATCCGCAAGCACTCGCGGCCGCGCGTGCGTATCTGTCCGACACCTTCGACAAGCTCACCGCCAAGGGCAAGCTGAAGGAAGCGGACGCGCACGCCGCGCTCGCCCGCGTCCATGACGCGAACGAGATCGGCGCGCTTTCCGATTGCGGCGCAGTCGTCGAGGCGATCGTCGAGAACCTCGAGATCAAGCGCGGACTCTTTCGCGAACTCGAAGCGGTCGTCGGCGACGCGTGCATTCTGGCGTCGAACACGTCGTCGCTGTCCATTACCGCGATCGCGGCGGGCTGCGCGAAACCGGAACGCGTCGCGGGCTTTCACTTCTTCAACCCGGTGCCGCTGATGCGCGTGGTGGAAGTGATCGACGGCTTGCGCGGCGACCGAAAAGCCGGCGACGCGCTAATGGAACTCGCCCGCCGCATGGGTCACACGCCGGTGCGCGCGAAAGACATGCCGGGCTTCATCGTGAACCACGCCGGGCGCGGCATGAACACCGAAGGCCTGCGCGTCGCGAGCGAAGGCGTCGCGAGCTTCGCGGACATCGACCGCATCATGCGCGAACAGGCCGGTTTCCGGCTCGGGCCGTTCGAGTTGCTGGATCTCACCGCGCTCGACGTCTCGCATCCGGTGATGGAGTCGATCTATCACCAGTTCTACGAGGAGCCGCGCTTCACGCCGTCGCCCATCACCGGGACGCGGCTCGCGGGCGGGCTCATCGGGCGCAAGGCGGGCGAAGGGTTTTATCGTTACGTGGACGGCAAGCAGCAAGTGCCGGACGAGCCGCCCGCGCCGACTCAACTGCCGGCGCGCGTGTGGATCAGCCGCGCGTCGCCCGCTGCGCGCGAGCAGGTGCTGAAAGTCATCGCGAAGCATGACGCCGCCGTGCACATCGACACCGGCAACACGCCCGCGCCCGATTCGCTCATCGTCGTCACGCCGCTCGGCTTCGACGCGACCACGACCGCCGTCGCCGAACATCTCGACGCCACGCGCGTCGTCGCCGTGGATACGCTTTTTCCGCTCGATACCGTCGCGCGCCGCACCATCATGACGACGCCCGCGACCACGCCCGCCATGCGCGACGCAGCGCACGCGCTCTTCGCCGCCGACGGCGTGCCGGTCACCGTCATCCGCGATTCGACGGGCTTCGTCGCGCAGCGCGTGGTCGCGACCATCGTGAATATCGGCTGCGACATCGCGCAGCAAGGCATCGCGACGCCGGAGGACATCGACCTCGCGGTGACGCTCGGCCTGGGCTATCCGCGCGGGCCGCTCGCGCTCGGCGATTCGCTCGGCGCCACGACCATTCTCACGATTCTGCGCAACATCCAGAGCGCGCTCGGCGATCCGCGCTACCGCCCTTCTCCGTGGCTCACGCGCCGCGCGCAGCTCGGACTTTCGCTTACCCATACCGAGGAGCTCCGATGAGCGCCGAACTGCTGACACACCGGCCCGCAGGCAGCGACACCACGCTCGTGCTCAAGCTGTCCAATCCGGGCGCGCGCAACGCGCTGCATCCGGACATGTACGCGGCCGGCATCGAAGCGCTTTCAACGGCCGAGCGCGACAATTCCGTGCGCGCGATCGTGTTGACCGGCGCGGACAACTTCTTCTGCGCGGGCGGCAACCTGAACCGGCTGCTGGAAAACCGCGCGAAAGACCCGTCGGTGCAGGCGCAAAGCATCGACATGCTCGCGGAATGGATCAGCGCGCTGCGGGCTTCGACGAAGCCGGTCATCGCGGCGGTCGAAGGCGCGGCCGCCGGCGCGGGCTTTTCGCTTGCGCTCGCGTGCGATCTGATCGTCGCCGCCGACGACGCGAAGTTCGTCATGTCCTATGCGCGCGTGGGTCTCACGCCGGACGGCGGCGCTTCGTGGTTCCTGACGCGCGCGTTGCCGCGCACGCTCGCGAGCGAGGTGCTGCTCGAAGCGAAGCCCATCGGCGCGTCGCGTCTGCACGAGGTCGGCGTCGTCAACCGGCTGACGAAAAAAGGCATCGCACTGGATGCCGCCATCGCGTGGGCCGACGATCTCGGCAGCGTGTCGCCGAAGGCGCTCGCGCGCATCAAGTCGCTGATGAACGCGGCGGACGTGCAGCCGCTCGCCGCGCATCTCGATATGGAGCGCGACGCTTTCGTGGATGCGCTTCATCGCGGCGACGCGCTCGAAGGCATCACCGCGTTCCTCGAAAAGCGCCAGCCGAACTATCGCTGAAATCATGGCTCACTACGACCTGCCGAAGCGGCGGCGCATCTTCCTGATGCGTCACGGCGATGTGACCTATTTCGACGACACCGGCCGCGCCATCGACCCTGAAAGCGTGCCGCTCAACGCCCGTGGCCGCGAGGAAGCGAGCGCGGCGGGCCGCGAGTTCGCCGCGCAAGACGTCCGCTTCGATCGCGTGATTGCGAGCGGCCTGCCGCGTACGATCGAAACGGCCGAGCGCGTGCATGCGGAAACGGGACAGGCAGCGCGGATCGAAATCTGGCCCGAGTGGCAGGAGATTCGCGGCGGACGGCTCGCGAACCTTTCCACGAGCGACATCGAGCGCGCGTTTCTTTCGGTGTTCGACGGCGTCGTGCCCGAAGAGACGCAGTTCCTCGGCGGCGAGACGATCGGCCAGTTGCTCGACCGCGCGCTGCCCGCCATGACGAGGCTGCGCGCGGATACGTCGTGGGACACGGTGCTGCTCGTGCTGCACGGCGGCGTCAATCGCGCGCTTCTCTCGCATGCGATCACGGCGGGCGGGCGCGCGTTCTTCGGGCATTTGTCGCAGGCCACGGGCTGCATCAACGCGCTCGATGTCGGCGACAAACCCGGCGACTGGGTCGTGCACGCCATCAATCATTCGCCGCCCTCGCCGCTGCACGCGGACGTGCGGAACACGACGATGGAACTGCTCTACGCGCAGTTCGTGAAGTTCAAGGCGAGCGACATGGACTAAGCATCGCGCATACAAAAACGGAGGAGACGATGGCAGACAACGAGACAAATCAGCACTCCAACTTTTCAGCATTCGAAGGCACGCGCCCCGTGCACGAAGCCCAACGCTTCGACGCCGATGCGCTCGCTGCGTGGCTCGCCGCGCACGTCGATGGCTTCGCCGGTCCGCTCGCCGTCGAGCAGTTCGCGGGCGGCCAGTCCAACCCCACGTTCAAGCTCGTCACGCCGTCGCGTGCGTACGTGATGCGCGCGAAGCCCGGCCCCGCCGCGAAGCTGCTGCCGTCGGCGCATGCGATCGAGCGCGAGTATCGCGTGATGGATGCGCTTGCCGCCACAGGCGTGCCGGTCGCGCGCATGCTCGCCTTGTGCGAGGACGAAAGCGTGATCGGCCGCGCGTTCTACGTGATGGAGTTCGTCGAAGGCCGCGTGTTGTGGGACCCGTCGCTGCCCGGCATGACGTCCTCCGAGCGCGCCGCGATCTACGACGAAACGAACCGCGTCATCGCGGCGCTGCATACGGTCGATGTCGAAGCCGCCGGACTCAGCAGCTACGGCAAGCCGGGCAATTACTTCGAGCGGCAGATCGGGCGCTGGAGCAAGCAGTACGTCGCGTCGGAGACCGAGAAGATCGACGCGATGGATCGCCTGATCGACTGGCTGCCGCAGCATGTCCCGTCGTCGGCATCGGCGAAGGCCAGTGTCGTGCATGGCGACTTCCGGCTCGATAACCTCATCTTCCATCCGAGCGAGGCGCGCGTGCTCGCCGTGCTCGACTGGGAACTCTCGACGCTCGGCGATCCGCTCGCCGATTTCGCGTATCACTGCATGGCGTGGCATGTCGATCCGTCGCAGTTCCGCGGCATCGCCGGGCTGGACTGGACCGCGCTCGGCATTCCTGACGAAGCCGCGTACGTCGCGCGTTATTGCGATCGGACGGGCTTGAACATCGAAGGCGACTGGAACTTCTATCTCGCGTACAACATGTTCCGCATCGCCGCGATCCTGCAAGGCATCATGAAGCGCGTCGTGGATGGCACGGCGGCGAGCGCGCAGGCCATCGACGCGGGCCGCCGCGCCCGGCCGATGGCCGAACTCGCGTGGCAATACGCGCAGAAAGTCGGCGCATGACAACGGATCAGGAGACGAGCCGATGAACTTCGAATACACGCCGAAAGTGCAGGCGTTGCGCGCGAGACTGCACGCTTTCTTCGACGCGCATATCTATCCGAACGAGGATGCATTCCGCGACGAGATCGCCGCGAATCGCGCGGCGGGCAACGCGTGGGTTCCGACGCGCCTCATCGAAGCGTTGAAGGATAAAGCGCGCGGCGAAGGGCTGTGGAACTTGTTCTTGCCGTCGTCGGAACGCGGCGCCGGTCTGACGAATCTCGAATACGCGCCGCTGTGCGAGATCATGGGCCGCGTGCCGTGGGCGCCGGAAGTCTTCAATTGCAGCGCGCCCGACACGGGCAACATGGAAACGATCGAACGCTACGGCACGGATGCGCAAAAGGCGCAATGGCTGGAACCGCTTCTGCGTGGCGACATCCGCTCGGCGTTTTTGATGACGGAGCCGGAAGTCGCGTCATCGGATGCGACGAATATCCGCTGCAGCATCACGCGCGACGGCGACAGCTATGTCATCGACGGCCATAAGTGGTGGTCGTCCGGCGCGGGCGATCCGCGCTGCAAGGTGTTCATCGTGATGGGCAAGACCGACCCCGACGCGCCGAAGCACGCGCAGCAGTCGATGATTCTCGTGCCGGCGGATGCAGAAGGCATCACCGTGCATCGCCCGCTGAACGTGTTCGGCTACGACGACGCGCCGCACGGTCACATGGACATCACGCTCGACAAGGTCCGCGTGCCGGCCGCCAACATCCTGCTCGGCGAAGGACGCGGCTTCGAGATCGCCCAGGGACGGCTCGGGCCAGGACGCATCCATCATTGCATGCGGCTGATCGGACTCGCCGAGCGTGCGCTCGAACTCATGGCGAAGCGCACGCTTTCGCGCGTCGCGTTCGGCAAGCCCGTTGCGCAGCATGGCGTGACGCAGGAGCGCATCGCCGAGGCGCGCATCATGATCGAGCAGGCGCGGCTGCTCACGCTGAAGGCCGCGTACATGATGGATACCGTCGGCAACAAGGGCGCGCGCGGCGAGATCGCGATGATCAAGGTGGTCGCGCCGAACGTCGCGTGTCAGGTAATCGACTGGGCGATTCAGGCGCACGGCGCGGCGGGCATCTGCGACGACTTTCCGCTCGCGTACGCGTATGCATCGGCGCGCACGTTGAGGCTCGCGGACGGGCCGGACGAAGTGCATCGCAATGCCATCGCGAAACTGGAACTGACCAAATACATCGAACCGCGCGACTGATTCACCGTTGCGAGCCACGGGCGGGCTCTGCACGGCGCGCGCAAACATGCTCTAATTTTCGCTGCCATTCCGCGAGCCGCGCGTGAATGCGTCATCCGCACGACTGAGGAGCGCACATGATCGACGTGTATAGCTGGCCGACGCCCAACGGGCACAAGATTCACATCATGTTGGAGGAAACCGGCCTCGAATACCGGGCTCATCCCGTCGATATCGGCGCGGGCGACCAGTTCAAACCCGACTTTCTCGCGATCAGCCCGAACAACAAGATTCCGGCGATCATCGACAACGACGGCCCGGAAGGCAAGCCGTTCGCGTTGTTCGAATCCGGCGCGATCCTCGTGTATCTCGCGGAGAAGACGGGCAAACTGCTGCCCGCGGATGCCATCGGCCGCTATACGACGATTCAATGGCTCATGTTCCAGATGGGCGGCGTCGGACCGATGCTCGGACAGACGCATCACTTTCGCAACTACGCGCCCGAGAAGATCGACTACGCGATCAACCGCTACACCAACGAAGCGCGCCGGCTCTACGGCGTGATGGACAAGCAGCTCGGCGTCACGCAATACCTCGCGGGCAACGAGTACACGATTGCGGACATCGCGACCTTCCCGTGGACGCGTTCGTGGGAGAACCAGGGCATCGTGCTCGATGAATTCCCGAACGTGAGGCGCTGGTTCGATGCGATCGCGGCGCGGCCGGCCGTGGAGCGCGGCGTGCAGGTGCTGGCGCGCGAACGCAAGCCCTTTACCGACAAGGAAAAGGAAGTGCTGTTCGGCGCGACGCAGTACGCGAAGCGCTAGATCGCGGCAGGCTTGCGCAGCCCGAACAGCGCAGCCGAATCGACGGTCAGCACCAGTTCGCCGTCCTGATTGTGCGCTTCCCAGCGTGTGGAGACGATACCGCGGTCCGGCTTGCTCTTCGACACGCGCTTGTCCAGCACGCGCACGGTGAGCCGCACCGAATCGCCGACGCGCACCGGCTTGAGCCAGCGAATGTTGTCGAGACCGGGCGAGCCCATCGACGTCGAATCGGCGAGCATGTCGCGCACGAGAATGCCCATCATCGCGGAGCACGTGTTCCATCCGCTCGCGACCAGTCCGCCGAAGTGCGACGCCCTGCCCGCTTCGTCCGAGAGATGAAACGGCTGAGGATCGTAGCGGCTCGCGAAGTCGATGATCTCCTCGCGGCTGAACGTGTGCGCGCTCAGCGTCACCGCCGCGCCGACTTCAAAATCCTCGAAGCTGTAGGTCATGGGTAGGTCCTCGTTTTAGCGTCAGACAATCGAAGGCGGCAGGAAGCGCCGGATCGCGCTCAGGGAAGCGGGACCGGTGCGATTGATAACGAGCAATTCGGGGACGATGCGAGGCGGGACGGCGCCAAGACGCAGCCGTGATACGCACGGAAAGAATGACGACTCATACGCGATGTCTCCTTGTCGGGCCGAAGCCGGGAAGACGCCGCGTTCAGTCTTTACTGCAGCGGCTCCTTCAACGCGGCCGGCACGGGCAGCGGCATCACTTCGATGCCTTCTTCCAGCAAAGCGTGCGCGTCTTCCGGCGTCGTGACGCCGCGGATATTGCGCGCCGGCGCCTCGTTGTAATGGATGCGCCGCGCCTCTTCGGCGAAACGCTCGCCCACGTTCTCGGTCTTCTCGATCAGCTCGCGCATGAACTGGAGCGCACGCGCCTGCATGGTGGCCGCATCCGGCGATGCGTTCGGCGCTTGCGCCTGCACCGACGCCTCCCCACGCGCCGAAGACAAATTCAGCCGCGGCGCGGACGGCATGCGACTGACATCCGTCGTCGAGCAAACGGGACACGCGACCAGCTTGCGGCCCAGTTGCGACTCGAATTCTTCGGTCGAAGCAAACCAGCCTTCAAAGCGATGTTCGTGCGAGCACTTTAAATCGAGGACCTTCATGCTGATGGGACTTCGGTGAGTTTATCTCAGAATCGCGTTTTGCGAACGATCGTGCGCTGGCTCGTCATGCCGCGACGTGCGGAAGCGAGCGACTTCAGATTCTAGCTGTTCGGCGCTTTCGCCGCCGAGCGCGGGCGTCAAAACGACAAAAGCGGCCAACGCGGCCGCTTTCCGTGATGACAGAGCCAGCCGGCGTCTTACTCAGCCGCCCTGCCCGCCTGCCATTCGCCCGAGCGAATCTTCTCGAGCCAGAACGCGCCGATGATCGTCTTCACATCGCTGATCGTGCCGTCCTTGACCCACGCCATCAACTGCGCTTCGTCCGCGATGAACGTTTCGAGGAACTCGCCTTCGTCGAGCTTCGCGTCGCCAGCCGTGAGACCGCGCGCCAGATACAGGTCGATGAATTCCGTCGAATACGAAATGACCGGATGAATGCGCGTCAGAAAGATCCATTCGCGCGCGGTGTAGCCGGTTTCCTCCTGCAATTCGCGCTTCGCGCACGTCAATTCGTCCTCGTTCGGATCGAGCTTGCCTGCCGGGAATTCGAGCAGCACGCGCCCGACCGGATAGCGGAACTGACGTTCGAGCAGCACGCGGCCATCGTCGAAAACCGGCAGGATCATCACCGCACCCGGGTGCTCGACGAACTCGCGCGTGGCGTGCTTGCCGTCGGGCAACGCCACCGTATCGCGCTTGAGCGTGAGGAACTTGCCTTCATGCAGCGTGACGCTTTCGACCTTTTTCTCGATGAGGCCGTCGTCGTTATCGGAAACGGAGAACTGGTCTGCCATCTTGCACCCTGTGCCGGTTAAGCAAACAGCCGCCGAGGGCGCGAAGCCATCAGCGGCGTTTGACGAGATATTGATAGGTGAAGCCCGGAAACGCGAGCACCACGAACAGACTGAAGGTGATGGCGTAGAACTGCCATCCCTGATCGAAACGGTTGCCGGCGCGCGCTTCGAGCATGAAGCCGAGCGCGCCGACCACGAAGTAGAGAACGATTAGCTCGCCGATCCTGATCCATGCGCTCTTCTTCGCCGCCTGATGGCGCGTCGGCGCCGGCAGCGGCACCGGCACGACAGCGAAGAGGCGCTGGTTCAGGAACGGCACGTTGGCGCCGACGAGCGCCAACAGCACGATAAACCAGCCCGCAGCCGACATTACAGCGGCAGCGTATGCGTGATTGCTTGCAGGCAAGCCGACATCAGCGGGCCCGGAACCAGACCCAGCACCAGCACGGCCAAACCGTTGAACGCCAAGAGCGAACGATTCAGGCCATCCGCGACGATCGGCGATGCGTCCTGCGGCGCGTCGAAATACATGAGCTTGACGATGCGCAGGTAATAGAACGCGCCCACCAGCGACGTCAGCACGGCCAGCACAGCGAGCCACGTCAGACCGGCATTCATCGTCGCTTCGAGCACGGCGAGCTTCGCGTAGAAGCCGACCGTCGGCGGAATGCCGGCGAGCGAGAACATCATGACCATCATGACGAACGCGAACACCGGGCTGCGCTGGTTGAGGCCCTTGAAGTCGTCGATCTGTTCGGCTTCGAAGTCGCGGCGCGCGAGCAGCATCACGACGCCGAAGGTGCCGAGCGTCGTCACCAGATAGATGATGCTGTAGAACATCGCCGAGCTGTATGCGCCCGCCGCGCCCGTCACCTTGCCGTCGACCACGCCGGCCAGAAGGCCGAGCAGCACGAAGCCCATGTTCGAGATGGCCGAGTACGCCAGCATCCGCTTGATGTTCTTCTGCACGATACCCGTGACGTTGCCGACGATCAGCGACAGCGCCGCGAGAATCACCAGCATCTCCTGCCAGTCGACCGCGAACGGCAGCAGACCCATCACGAGGAAGCGCAGGCCCCACGCGAACGCCGCGACCTTCGGGCCGCCGCCGGTCAGCAGCGTCATGGCCGTCGGCGCGCCTTGATAGACGTCCGGCACCCACATGTGGAACGGCACCGCGCCCATCTTGAACGCCACGCCCGCCACGATGAAGATCACGCCGAAGAGCAGCACCGCGTCGTTGATGCGACCGGACGCCACGGCCTTCAGCACTTCGTTCAGTTCGAGCGAGCCGGTCGCGCCGTACAGCATCGAGATGCCGTAGAGCAGGAAGCCAGACGCGAGCGCGCCGAGCACGTAGTACTTCATCGCCGATTCGTTCGACTGCGGCACGTCCTTGCGCAGCGCGATGACCGCGTACAGCGACAGCGACATCAGTTCGAGACCGAGGTACAGCGTGAGGAAGTTGTTGCCCGAAATCATCACGCACTGGCCGAGCAGCGAGAACAGGCCGAGCAGGAAGAAGTCGCCGCGGAACAGATCGCGGTCCTCCAGATACTTGCGCGAGTAGATGATCGACACCGCGTAGCCGAGCGTCACGACCGCTTTCATCGCGCTCGCGAACGGATCGACGATATACATGCGCGCGAAGAAGTAATGCGGCGTCGGATCGAGCGCCGAGAACGCGAACCACACGCCGACGACGATGGTCGAGACCAGCGCGATCGCGTAGGTCGTGCGGCGGCTCGACGGACCGAACATCGTGTCGTTCAACCAGGCCACGACGACGGCGGCCATCAGGATGCCGTCGGGCAACAGGACACTCATAGGGGCGTTTTGCATGATCTTTTAGTTCCTCCGCACGGCGTTACTGAGCCAGCGGCAGCTTGGACTGCGCGACGTGGGAGAGCAGGTTTGCCACCGACTCGTGCATCACGTCGGTGAAGGGCTTCGGATGCAGGCCCATATAGAGCGTGAACAGCGCGAGCACGAGCAGCATGAACATCTCACGCTTGTTGATGTCCGCGAGCTTCGCGACGTGGTCGTTCGCAACCGCGCCGAAATACACGCGCTTGTACATCCACAGCGTGTAGGCCGCGCCCAGAATCAGCGTGAACGTGGCGAGGAAGCCGATCCAGAAGTTGAACTTCACGGCAGCCAGAATCACCATGAACTCGCCGACGAAACCGGAGGTGCCCGGCAGACCGCAGTTGGCCATCGCGAACAGCATGGAGAACGCGGCGAACTTCGGCATGGTGTTCACGACGCCGCCGTAATCCGCGATCTGACGCGAATGCACGCGGTCGTACAGCACGCCGATGGACAGGAACATCGCGCCCGAGACGAAGCCGTGCGAGATCATCTGGATGATCGCGCCTTCCACGCCCAGCTGGCTGAAGATGAAGAAGCCTAGCGTGACGAAGCCCATGTGCGCGATCGACGAATACGCGACCAGCTTCTTCATGTCGGCCTGCACCATTGCGACGAGCCCGATGTAGATGACCGCGATCAGCGACAGCGTGATGACGACCGGCGCGAGGAAGTGGCTCGCGTCCGGCGCGATCGGCAGCGAGAAGCGCAGGAAACCGTATGCGCCAAGCTTCAGCATGATCGCCGCCAGCACGACGGAACCGCCCGTCGGCGCTTCGACGTGCGCATCCGGCAGCCAGGTGTGAACCGGCCACATCGGCACCTTCACGGCGAAGGCCAGGAAGAACGCGATGAAGAGCAGCACCTGCGGCGTCATGCCGATCTTCGCCGCTTGCCACGTGGCGAGGTCGAACGTGTGCGTCTGCGTGTACAGGTACAGCAACGCGACCAGCATCAACAGCGAGCCGGCGAGCGTGTACAGGAAGAACTTGAACGCCGCATACACGCGATTCGGACCGCCCCACACGCCGATGATGATGTACATCGGAATGAGCGTGGCTTCGAAGAACACGTAGAACAGCAAGCCGTCGGCCGTGGAGAACACGCCGATCATGATGCCCGAGAGGATCAGGAACGCGGCCATGTACTGCGAGACGCGCTCCGTGATGACTTCCCACCCGGCGATCACGACGATCACGGTGATGAGCGCGGTCAGCACGACGAACCACATCGAGATGCCGTCGACGCCCAGGTGATACGTGATGTTGAACCGCTCGATCCAGTTCGCCTGTTCGACGAATTGCAGCGCGGCGCTTGACGTATCGAAGCCGGTGATCAGCGGAAGGGTCACGATCAGACCGAGAACCGAGCCGATCAGCGCGACCCAGCGCGCGGGCGCCGGGTTACGGTCAGAACCTACAGCCAGGACCAGGACGCCGAAGATGATCGGCAGCCAGATCGCGACACTGAGAATCGGAAAAGAGTGCATAGGGTCCCTCGCCTTATTTGCCGCCGAGCGTTACAAACAGGGTCAAGAGCCCCAACATGCCGATAATCATGGCGAACGCGTAGTGATAGATGTAACCGGATTGAAGGAAGCGGATGACACCGGCGAACCAGGCGACGAACCGCGCACTGCCGTTGACGACGCCGTCGATGACGACCACATCGCCCTCTTTCCACAGCCCACGACCGATGGCGACCGCGCCCCGGGCGAAGACCACTTCGTTGATCTTGTCGAAGTAGTACTTGTTGTCGAGCAGCGTGTAGATCGGGCCGAAGCGGCGGCGGATAACCGGCGGCAGATCCGGACGCTTCATATACAGGAACCACGCGACGATCACGCCCGCGAGCGCCAGCCACACCGGCAGGCCCGCGACCGAATGCAGGCCCATCGGGAACCAGCCGTGGAACTCTTCGGCCATTTCGCGCATGCCTTCGTGGTTCTCGGCGATGTAGATCACCTTGTCGAACACCACGCCGTGCGAGAAGAAGTCGCCGAACAGCATCGGGCCGATCATGATCGCGCCGATGATGACCGACGGAATCGCCAGCAGGACCAGCGGCAGCGTGACGACCCACGGGCTTTCGTGCGGCTCGTGTGCGTGGCCGTGGTCATCGTGACCGTGACCGTGACCGTGACCGTGTGCGTGACCATGATTGTCGCTACCGTGGCCCTGACCGTGCGTCGCCTCTTCGGCGCCCATCGGCGAATCGGGATGCTTCGGACCGCGGAACCGCTCCTTGCCGTGGAACACGAGGAAGTACATGCGGAACGAATACAGCGCCGTGACGAAGACGCTCGCCACCACCGCGAAATACGCGAAACCCGAACCCGGCAGATGCGAAAGCTTCACCGCATCGATGATCGAGTCCTTCGAATAGAAGCCCGAGAAGAACGGCGTACCGATCAGCGCCAGCGAACCGATCAGCGACGTGATCCAGGTGATCGGCATGTACTTCGCCAGCCCGCCCATGTTGCGCATGTCCTGGTCGTGGTGCATGCCGATGATGACCGAGCCCGCGCCGAGGAACAGCAGCGCTTTGAAGAACGCGTGCGTGCCCAAGTGGAACACCGCGACCGGGTACGCGGAGACGCCGAGCGCGACCGTCATGTAGCCGAGCTGCGAGAGCGTCGAATACGCGACCACGCGCTTGATGTCGTTCTGCACGACGCCGAGGAGGCCCATGAACAACGCCGTGATCGCGCCGATGACCGTCACGAACGACAGCGCGGCATCCGAATGCTCGAAGAGCGGCGACATGCGCGTAACCATGAAGATACCGGCCGTCACCATCGTTGCCGCGTGAATCAGCGCGGAGATCGGCGTCGGGCCTTCCATCGAATCCGGCAGCCACACGTGCAGCGGGAACTGCGCGGACTTACCCATCGCGCCGATGAAGAGGCAGATGCACGCCACGGTCAAGAGGCCCCAGCTCGTGCCCGGGAACGTCATGGCGGCGAGCTTTTCGCCTTGCGCGAAGACGTCGCCGTAGTTCAGCGAACCCGCGAACGCCAGCAGCAGGCCGATGCCGAGCAGGAAGCCGAAGTCGCCGACGCGGTTGACGATGAACGCCTTCATGTTCGCGTAGATCGCGCTCTCGCGGGTGAAGTAGAAGCCGATCAGCAGATACGAGACGAGACCCACCGCTTCCCAGCCGAAGAACAGCTGCAGGAAGTTGTTGCTCATCACGAGCATCAGCATCGAGAACGTGAAGAGCGAAATGTACGAGAAGAAGCGCTGATAACCGTCTTCTTCCGCCATGTACCCGATGGTGTAGATGTGCACCATCAGCGAGACGAAGGTCACGATGACCATCATCATCGCCGTCAGGGAATCGACGAGGAAGCCGACTTCCATCTTCAGCGAGCCCATCGTCATCCATTCGTAGACGGTGCCGTTGAAGCTCGCGCCCATCATCACGTTGTAGAAGACGAATGCGGACAGGATGAACGAGATGAAGACGCCGAGAATGGTGACGCGGTGCGAGCCCTTGCGCCCCACCGTCTTCCCGAGCAGCCCCGCGATCAGCGAGCCCGCGAGCGGAGCCAGCGGGACCGCGAGCAGGAGGTTTTCATTGAGTGTCGTGGACATAACAGCCTAGCCTGAAATTAACCTTTGAGCTGATCGAGGTCCTCGACGTTGATCGTGTCGAGGCTACGGAACAGGGTCACGAGAATCGCGAGACCGATCGCGGCTTCCGCAGCGGCCACGGTCAGGACGAAGAACACGAAAATCTGGCCGTGAACGTCGCCCAGATAGTGCGAGAACGCGACGAAATTGGTGTTCACCGCAAGCAGCATCAGTTCGATGGCCATCAGGATGATGATGACGTTGCGGCGGTTCAGGAAGATGCCGACGATGCTGATCGCGAAAAGGATCGCGCCGAGCACGAGGTAATGGGCAAGACTCAACATGTTTGTTCTCTCCTTCGCGCTCAGCCCTTGTTGTCCACGGTGCCCGCGCCGATGTTGCCGGTCACGGCAGGTTCCACCGATGCGTCCGGCGCCTGCTTTTCAGCCTGCATCTTCACGAGACGCACGCGGTCCTGGCGGCGAACCTTGACCTGCTTGCTGACGGTTTGCGTCTTCTTGTCCTTCTTGTCGCGCACGGTCAGCGAGATGGCCGCGATGATCGCCACCAGCAGCACGAGACCCGCGATTTCGAACGCGAAGATGTAGTCCGTATAAATGACCTTGCCGATGAGCTGCGTGTTCGGCATCAGCGCCGCGCCGCTCACGCCGGCGCCCGCGGCGGCCGTGCCCGCATCACGCAGCGGCGTGACCGTCGCGCCGTAGCCGTGCCACAGAATCAGCGCCGTTTCGATGACGATGATCGCGCCGACGATGGTCGCGAGCGGCACGAAACGCTTGAAGTCGCGCCGCAGCACGTCGATGTTGATGTCGAGCATCATCACGACGAAGAGGAACAGCACCATCACCGCGCCGACATACACGAGAACCAGCAGGATCGCGAGGAATTCGGCTTGCAACAGCATCCAGATCGCGGCCGCGTTGAAGAACGCGAGCACGAGAAAGAGCGCGGATGACACCGGATTGCGCGAGGTGATCACCTTCAGCGCGGACACGGTCAACAGCAGCGCGAAGATATAGAACAGTACGGTTGTGAATTCCATGATTACCGGTTCATCGTTAGGCCATCATCAGGCAGGGTGTGTCGGCGCGCGGCGCAACGCGCCAACAGCAACAGCAGAATCGCTTTGACTTCGACTCGGACGCCGGCGGCCACGCCGGCATCCGCTTCGCATCAACGGTAAGGCGCGTCGGCCGCCTTCGATGCGGCGATTTCCGTCTCGTAGCGATCGCCCACTGCAAGCAGCATGTCCTTCGTGAAATACAGATCGCCGCGCTTTTCGCCGTGATATTCGAGGATATGCGTCTCGACGATCGAATCGACCGGGCAGCTCTCTTCGCAGAAGCCGCAGAAGATGCACTTGGTCAGGTCGATGTCGTAGCGCGTCGTGCGACGGGTATTGTCCGCGCGCGTTTCCGATTCGATGGTGATGGCGAGCGCCGGGCACACCGCTTCGCACAGCTTGCACGCGATGCAGCGCTCTTCGCCGTTTTCATAGCGGCGCAGCGCGTGCAGCCCGCGAAAGCGCGGCGACACCGGCGTCTTTTCTTCCGGGAACTGCACGGTGATCTTGCGCTGGAACGTGTAACGGCCCGTCAGCGCCAGACCCTTCAGCAGTTCGGTCAGGAAGAAGGTCTTAAAGAAGTTCTGAATTGCGTTCATGATGTTTGGTCCGCTCTTGTCCTGGGTTCGTCCGGCTACTTCCAGATGTTGAGCGGCGACATGATCCAGAAACCGATCACGACCACCCACACTACCGAGACCGGCAGGAACACCTTCCAGCCGAGACGCATGATCTGGTCATAGCGGTAGCGCGGGAACGTCGCGCGGGCCCAGATGAAGACCGACAGCAGGAAGAAAACCTTGAGCACGAACCAGAACACGCCCGGGATGAACGACAGGAAGCCGAACGGCGCGTCCCAGCCGCCCAGGAACAGGGTCGTCGCAATCGCCGAGATCACGATCATGTTGATGTACTCGGCGAGGAAGAACAGCGCGAACGCCATGCCCGAGTAGTCGATCATGTGACCGGCGACGATTTCCGATTCGCCTTCCACCACGTCGAACGGGTGACGGTTCGTTTCAGCGATGCCCGAAATGAAGTACACGACGAACATCGGCAGAAGCGGCAGCCAGTTCCACGACAGGATGTTGACGCCGAAGCCCGCGAAGATGCCGCGCTGCTGCGAAGCGACGATATCCGACATGTTCAGCGTGCCCGCGACCATCAGCACCACGACGAGCGCGAAGCCCATCGAGATTTCGTAGGACACCATCTGCGCCGCCGCGCGCATGGCGCCGAGGAACGCGTACTTCGAGTTCGACGCCCAGCCCGCGAGGATCACGCCGTACACGCCGATCGACGAGATCGCCATGATGTACAGGAGACCCGCGTTGATGTTGCCGAGCACGGCTTTCGCCTGGAACGGGATGACCGCCCAGACCGCGAAGGCCGGAACCACGGTCATGATCGGCGCGATGACGTAGATCCACTTGCTCGCCTGCGTCGGCTGAATGACTTCCTTCAGCAGGAGCTTCAGCACGTCCGCGATTGGCTGCAGCAAGCCTGCAGGGCCGACGCGGTTCGGGCCGAGACGCACGTGCATCCAGCCGATGAGCTTGCGTTCCCAAAGAATCAGGTACGCGACGCACAGCAGGATCACCACCGCAACCACGAGGATGCGCACCAGCGCCCACACGGTCGGCCAAGCAACGCCCAGAAGCTGCGTGCCGCCTGCGTTGATCGTATCGAACAAGCCCATTTACGCCTTCTCCACTACCAGTTCACCGAACAGGCCGCCGAGTGCGGCGCCAGCCGCGGTCGCCGCCGACACGCGGACCACCGTTTCCGCGAGGTTCGCGTCGCGCACCGCGGGCATCACCACCGACAGGTCGCCTTGCTTGATGCGCACGGCGTCGCCGTCCTTCAGGCCGAGCTTGTCGAAAAGCGTCGTCGGCAAACCGGCGACATTCGCGTCGCGTGCGGCTGCCGTCAGATGCAGCGACGGCGCGCGGCGCACGAGCGGGTCGGCGTGATAGATCGGAACATCGGCGAGACGCTCGAAGCCGCCCTTCACCGAAATGTTCGATGCAGCGCGCTTCGGTGCGACCGTCGTCTTGTTCGACAGACGCGCGGCAAGGTCGCCCGTGCCGAGCGCCGCGACGCGCACTTCTTCCGCCGTGTCGAATTCGAAGCCCGGCAGGCCGAGCATCGTGCCCAGCACGCGCAGTACCTTCCAGCCCGGACGCGTCTCGCCCAATGCGCGGACGACGCCGTTGAACGACTGCGCCGTGCCTTCCGCGTTGACGAACGTGCCCGACGTCTCCGTGAACGGCGCGATGGGCAGCAGCACGTCGGCGTACTCCATGCCGTGCTTGAACGGCGACATCACGACCACCATTTCGGCGGCCTTCAGCGCCGCGACGGCTTGCGCCGGGTTGGCCGCATCCAGTTCCGGCTCCGCGTTGAAGAGCACGTAGCCCTTGCGCGGCTGTTCGAACGCCGCGCGGGCGTCGAGACCGCCCTCGCCCGGCAGCGCATCGACGAGATAACCGCCCACCGAATTCGCGCCTTCGGTCAGGAAGCCGAGCGTCGCGCCGGTGTTGTCGGCGATCCACTGCGCCGCCGCCTGAATCTGCGCGAAGTCCGGATGCTGGACCGCCACATTGCCGAGCAGCACGACACGCTTCTCGCCCGCCGACAACGATGCCGCTACGTCCTTCGCTGCGGCCGACACTTCGCGACCGGCGAACGCATCAGGCAGCGCGACGCCACGCGCTTCGGAGATCGCACCCGCGATGCCCGCGAGCTGATCGAGCCACGCCGAGGGCGCAGCGACCAGACGATGCGCGGTCGGGATCAGCGAGTCGTCGTTGCTCGCGTTCAGGAACGTGAGCATCGCGCCGTTCTTCGCAGCCTGACGCAGACGCGCGGCGAAGAGCGGATGATCGCGGCGCAGGAACGAGCCGATGACGAACGCCGTATCGACGTTCGACAGATCCGCGATCTTCACGCCGAGCCACGGCGCGCCCGCGCCCACCGGCGCGGAAAAGTCGCTCTGACGCAGACGGAAATCGACGTTCGGCGAGCCGACGCCTTCCGCGAACTGCTTCAGCAGATAGAGTTCTTCGACGGTGCTATGCGGCGTCGCGAGTGCGGCGATGGCGTTCGCGCCATGATCCGCCTTGATGCCCTTGATGCCCTTCGCCACGTACTCGAGCGCCGTCTGCCAGTCCGTTTCGATCCACTTGCCGCCCTGCTTGAGCATCGGCGTGGTCAGGCGTTCGTCGCTGTTGAGCGCTTCGTACGAGAAGCGGTCCTTGTCCGAGATCCAGCATTCGTTGATGGCTTCGTTTTCCATCGGCAGAACGCGCATCACGCGGTTGTTCTTCACCTGAACGACCAGGTTCGAACCGACGGAATCGTGCGGGCTCACCGACTTGCGGCGCGACAATTCCCACGTCCGCGCGCTGTAGCGGAACGGCTTGCTCGTGAGCGCGCCGACCGGGCACAGGTCGATCATGTTGCCCGACAGTTCCGAATCCACCGTCTTGCCGACGAACGACGTGATTTCCGAATGCTCGCCGCGGCCCAGCATGCCGAGTTCCATGACGCCGGCGATTTCCTGACCGAAGCGCACGCAGCGCGTGCAGTGGATGCAGCGCGTCATCTCTTCCATCGAGATGAGCGGGCCCACGTTCTTGTGGAACACCACGCGCTTTTCTTCGTTGTAGCGCGACTGGGACTTGCCGTAACCCACGGCCAGATCCTGCAACTGGCACTCGCCGCCCTGATCGCAGATCGGGCAATCCAGCGGGTGATTGATCAGCAGGAACTCCATCACCGACTGTTGCGCCTTCACGGCCTTGTCGGAGGCGGTCCGCACGACCATGCCGGCCGAAACGGGCGTGGCGCACGCGGGGACGGCCTTCGGCATCTTTTCGACTTCGACGAGGCACATCCGGCAGTTCGCCGCGATCGACAGCTTCTTGTGATAGCAGAAGTGAGGAATGTACGTATCGACCTTGTGCGCAGCCTGGATCACCATGCTGCCTTCGGGCACCTCGACCGTCTTGCCGTCAATTTCTAGTTCAACCATGATGGGGAATGGTCCTCAACCTCTTTCGCGCAACTGACTGTGCGCCTGATTACGCGGTAAGCGCCTCGGACGCCGCATGATGCGCGTGCCCGCCGACGAGACAGTGCTTGTGCTCGACGTGATATTCGAATTCGTTCCAGAAGTGCTTCAGCATGCCGCGCACCGGCATGGCCGCCGCATCGCCGAGCGCGCAGATCGTGCGGCCCATGATGTTTTCGGCGACGGAGTTCAGCAGATCCAGGTCTTCCTTGCGGCCGAGGCCGTGCTCGATGCGATGCACCACGCGATACAGCCAGCCCGTGCCTTCGCGGCAAGGCGTGCACTGACCGCACGACTCCTCGTAATAGAAGTACGACAGGCGCAGCAACGAACGCACCATGCACCGCGTTTCGTTCATCACGATGACCGCGCCCGAGCCGAGCATCGAACCCGCCTTGGCGATCGAATCGTAGTCCATATCGGTCGCGAGCATCATCTCGCCCGGCACCACCGGCGCGGACGACCCGCCCGGAATCACCGCCTTGATCGACTCGCCGCGCACGCCGCCCGCCAGTTCCATCAGCGTCGAGAACGGCGTGCCGAGCGGAATTTCATAGTTGCCCGGACGATTCACGTCGCCCGACACCGAGAAAATCTTCGTGCCGCCGTTGTTCGGCTTGCCGATTTCGAGGTAATTCTGCGGCCCGATCTCCAGCAGGAACGGCACCGCAGCGAACGTCTCGGTGTTGTTGATGGTGGTCGGCTTGCCGTACACGCCGAAGCTCGCCGGGAAAGGCGGCTTGAAGCGCGGCTGGCCCTTCTTGCCTTCCAGCGATTCGAGCAGCGCGGTTTCCTCGCCGCAGATGTACGCACCGTAGCCGTGGTGAGCGTACAACTCGAACGAGAAGCCGGAGCCGAGGATGTTCGCGCCGAGATAGCCGGCTGCGCGCGCTTCTTCCAGCGCGGCTTCGAACACCTTATAGACTTCCCAGATCTCGCCGTGGATGTAGTTGTAGCCGACGGTGATGCCCATCGCATACGCGCCGATGGCCATGCCTTCGATCAGCGCGTGCGGGTTCCAGCGCAGGATGTCGCGGTCCTTGAACGTGCCCGGTTCGCCTTCGTCCGAATTGCAGACGAGATACTTCTGCCCCGGGAACTGACGCGGCATGAAGCTCCACTTCAGGCCGGTCGGGAAGCCCGCACCGCCGCGGCCGCGCAGACCCGACGCCTTGACGTCGGCAATCACCTGCTCGGCCGGAATCTTCTCTTCCAGAATGCGGCGCAGCTGCTTGTAGCCGCCGCGCGCAACGTAATCTTGGAGATGCCAGTTCTCGCCATTGAGGCCAGCGAGGATCAGCGGCTTGATGTGACGATCGTGGAGAGACGTCATTTCGATAGTTCCTCGATCAACTGGTCGATCTTCTCGCGGCTCATGAAGCTGCACATGCGATGGTTGTTCACCAGCACGACAGGCGCATCGCCGCACGCGCCGAAGCACTCGCCTTCTTTCAGCGTGAACTTGCCGTCGGGCGTGGTTTCGCCGAAGTCGATGCCGAGCTTCTGCCGGAGATACTGAGCAGCACTATCCGAGCCGCCGTCCGGGCCGAGCTGGCAGGGCAAGTTCGTGCAGAGCGTGATCTTGTGCTTACCGACCGGCGCGAGCTCGTACATCGTGTAGAACGTGGCGACTTCCTGCACCGCGACCGGCGGCATGCTCAGATAGTCGGCGACGAACTTCATGAGTTCGGGCGAGAGCCATCCGTGCTCTTCCTGAGCGACAGCAAGCGCAGCCATCACCGCCGACTGCTTTTGCTCGGCGGGATACTTCGCGATCGCACGATCGATTTCTTTCAGGCCTTCAGCTGAGATCATTTTCAGACACGACTCTTTCAATTCCTACCGAACGAAAACCTGCCGCGGGCATCTTATTGCGGCAGACCTGGCGTCCTGCGGTTTCCTGTAATTGCTTCAACGCTTGGCGCTCGATTCAGCGCGACGGCGGCCCGGCCGACGAGCGCGCCGTGCGAGCGGACGACGGAATCAGCGATCAATCTCGCCGAACACGATGTCTTGCGTTCCGATGATCGTGACGGCGTCGGCGATCATGTGGCCGCGCGCCATCTCGTCCAGCGAGGCCAGATGCGCGAAGCCAGGCGCGCGGATCTTCAGGCGGTACGGCTTGTTCGCGCCGTCCGACACGAGATAGATGCCGAACTCGCCCTTCGGATGCTCGATCGCGGCGTAGGTCTCGCCTTCCGGCACGTGGAAGCCTTCCGTGAAGAGCTTGAAGTGGTGAATCAGCTCTTCCATGTTGCTCTTCATGCCGACGCGCGACGGCGGCGCAACCTTGTGATTATCGACCATCACAGGGCCGGGATTCTTGCGCAGCCAGGCAATGCACTGTTTGGCGATACGCGTGGACTGACGCATTTCCTCGACACGCACGAGATAGCGGTCGTAGCAGTCGCCGTTCACGCCAACCGGAATGTCGAAGTCCAGTTGATCGTAGACTTCGTACGGCTGCTTCTTGCGCAGATCCCATTCGATGCCCGAACCGCGCAGCATCGCGCCGCTCAAGCCGAGCTGCAACGCACGCTCGGGGCTCACCACGCCGATGCCGACGAGACGCTGCTTCCAGATGCGGTTGTCGGTGAGCAGCGTTTCGTACTCGTCGACATAACCGGGGAAGCGATTGAAGAAGTCTTCGATGAAATCGAGCAGCGAACCTTGACGGTTCTCGTTCATCTTCTCCAGCGCCTTCGCATTGCGAATCTTGGAGACCTTGTATTGCGGCATTGCGTCAGGCAGATCGCGATACACGCCGCCCGGACGGTAATACGCCGCGTGCATGCGCGCGCCCGAGACTGCTTCGTACACGTCCATCAGGTCTTCGCGCTCGCGGAACGCGTAGAGGAAGACCGCCATCGCGCCGACGTCGAGCGCGTGCGAGCCGATCCACATCAAATGGTTCAGCACGCGCGTGATTTCGTCGAACAGGACGCGAATGTACTTCGCGCGGATCGGCACGTCGATGCCGAGCAGCTTTTCGATGGCCATCACGTAGGCGTGCTCGTTCGCCATCATCGACACGTAGTCGAGACGGTCCATGTACGGCACGGACTGAATGAAGGTCTTCGTTTCGGCGAGCTTTTCGGTCGCGCGATGCAAGAGGCCGATGTGCGGATCGGCGCGCTGGATCACTTCGCCGTCGAGTTCGAGCACGAGGCGCAGCACGCCGTGCGCGGCAGGGTGCTGCGGGCCGAAATTCAGCGTGTAGTTCTTGATGTCTGCCATGACGCTCTCTTAATGTTTCAGACCACCATAGCGATCTTCGCGGATCACGCGCGGCGTGATTTCGCGCGGCTCGATCGTCACAGGCTGATACACGACGCGCTTCTCTTCCGGGTCGTAGCGCATTTCGACGAAGCCCGTCACCGGGAAGTCCTTGCGGAACGGGTGGCCGATGAAGCCGTAGTCCGTGAGAATGCGGCGCAGATCGGGGTGGCCTTCGAACACGATGCCGTACAGGTCGAATGCTTCGCGCTCGTACCAGTTGGCCGACGACCAGATATCGACGAGCGACGGAATGATAGGCACTTCGTCGTCCGGAGCGAACACGCGCACGCGCAGGCGCCAGTTGTTCGAAATGGAGAGCAGATGCACGACGGCCGCGAAGCGCGGGCCTTCGTAGACGCCGTCGCCGAAGGTCGAATAGTCGATGCCGGCGAGGTCCATGAGCTGCTCGAAGCCGAGCGAGCGGTCGTCACGCAGCCGGGTCGCGACTTCAAGATAATGGGCCGCCTTCACGACGACCGTCACCTGACCCAGCGACTCGGTGATGTTCTGGAGACGGTCGCCAAACGCCGCCTCGAGGTTCGCTTTGAGGGTCTCGAGTTTGCTTGCCATAGTTGGGGAGGCTCAGGCCTTTATTGACGGGCGATGGTGTTCGTGCGGCGAATCTTCGCCTGCAGCTGGATCACGCCGTAGACCAGCGCCTCGGCCGTCGGAGGGCAGCCCGGGACATAGACATCGACCGGAACGATACGGTCGCAGCCGCGCACGACGGAGTACGAATAGTGGTAGTAGCCGCCACCATTCGCGCACGAACCCATGGAAATGACCCAGCGCGGCTCGGCCATCTGGTCGTACACCTTACGAAGCGCGGGCGCCATCTTGTTGCACAGCGTGCCGGCGACGATCATCACGTCGGACTGGCGCGGGCTCGGACGGAACACCACGCCGAAGCGGTCCAGGTCGTAACGGGCGGCGCCCGCATGCATCATCTCGACCGCGCAGCACGCGAGACCGAACGTCATCGGCCACAGGGAGCCGGTGCGCGTCCAGTTGATCAGCTTGTCAGCCGTAGTGGTGACAAAGCCTTCCTTCAAGACCCCTTCGATACTCATTTGATTTCCACTCCAGATGAGCAGCCAGCCAAAGCCGCCCATGAATCCGGTGATCTACCCGTCATTCCCAGTCGAGACCGCCCTTTCTCCAGATGTAGGCGAAGCCGAGCAGGAATTCGAGCAGAAAGATCATCATGGCCATGAAGCCGGGCCAGCCGATGTCGCGTAGGGCCACGCCCCACGGAAACAGGAACGCCGTCTCAAGGTCGAAGATGATGAAAAGAATTGCGACGAGATAGTAGCGCACATCGAACTTCATACGCGCGTCTTCGAATGCTTCGAAGCCGCATTCGTACGGGGCATTCTTTTCGGTGTCAGGCTTGTTGGGACCGAGAATCTTGCCGATGCTGACCAGCGCTATACCTAAACCAAGGCCCACCACAAGAAACAAGAAGACGGGGTAATAGGGTGCGAGGTTCAAGGCTTTCCTCTGATCGGTAGTTTCGGTCAGTGATGATTGAGATGCTTGCCGGGACAGACCACCCGGCGACGGGATTCACTTGGCACCGCTCACGATATCAACGATATCGTAAGGGTACTCCAGAAGTGACAATGCCAGCCGAAGCGATGCATGCGGCTGGCATTGGATAACTTTTGGTGCCGACGGCGAGACTCGAACTCGCACAGCTTTCGCCACTACCCCCTCAAGATAGCGTGTCTACCAATTTCACCACGTCGGCACTGTACTGCAATCCGGGAAAACAAACTTCTTAATTGCCGCGAATCGCTTCAAGACTTGAATTATAACTAGGTCCCACGAATTGTTCAACGCACAAAACACGAATTTCGCGAAAATTTGTTTTGGCGTTATTTCGGCACGTCGGCGCCGGGTGCGGGCGACGTAGCCGGGGCAGCCGCGGCCGACGCGGGCGCGCTCACCGGAGCCGAAGCGCTCTTTCCTGCCGCAGCAGGCGCAGAAGCAGACGTCGGACCTGCGCCGAGCACGCCCGCCGAAGTCTGCGGCTTGTAGCTTCCGAGGTATGTGAGCGCAAGCGTCGTGACGAAGAAGATCGCGGCGAGCACAGCAGTGGTACGCGAGAGAAAGTTCGCCGAGCCGGTCGCGCCGAACAAACTGCCCGACGCGCCGCTGCCGAACGCCGCGCCCATGTCGGCGCCCTTTCCGTGCTGTAGCAGCACGAGCCCGATCACGCCAAGCGCCGACAGCAACTGGACGACGATAATCAATGTCTTCAAATACAGCATTTCAACTCACCTGGATCTTGATGTTTCCGCGACACTCACGTGTCGCGACATGCTCTTTCGACTGCTTTCGTCACGAACCGCTTATTGCAACACGGTTCGCGCTGCCTCGCAGATCGCAAGAAAATCTTTCGACTTCAGCGACGCGCCGCCAATCAGCCCGCCGTCGATGTCTTGTTGCCCGAACAATTCCTGCGCGTTCTCGGGTTTGACGCTGCCGCCATAGAGCAGCGGCACTTCGGCTGCGGCGGCACCCTTCTCCGCCAGCTTCTTGCGCAGGAACGCGTGAGCGCGCTGCGCCTGGTCGGCGGTCGCGCTCTTGCCCGTGCCGATCGCCCAGACCGGCTCGTATGCGACGACAATGCGCGCCGCCTGCTCCTCGTCCAGCATCAGAAGCACCGCGTCTAGTTGAGCGCCGATGACCTGCTCGGTCGCTTCGCGCTCGCGTTCGCCGAGGGTTTCGCCGACACAGACGATAGGCGTGAGTCCCGCCTCGAGCGCGCGGAGCGCCTTGGCTCCGACCAGTTCCGGCGTTTCGTGGTGATACGCGCGACGCTCCGAATGCCCGACGATCGCGTACGTCGCGCCGAAGTCGAGCGTCATCTCGGCCGCGACTTCGCCTGTGTACGCACCCTGCGCATGCGCCGACACGTCCTGCACGCCCCAGCACACCACCGAGCCTTCCAGCAGCGCCTGCGCCTGCGCGAGATACGGATACGGCACACATACGCCGACGTCCACGCCGTTGCGCAGAGCCGATGCCCCCGACGCCACCTCGGTCAGCAGAACCGCGTTTTCCTGCATGCGGCCGTGCATCTTCCAGTTGCCGACCACCAGTTTCGCTCGTTGTCTCGACATTGTCTCGTCACTCGGCGGCTTGCGACAGCCGCTTTAGTTATAGCGGCCGTGCTTTTCAATCAGCCGCCGCGTTATGGGAATGAACCGCTACAAACTGCGAACTGCTTGCAAAACAGGCGATTTTACTGTGTTACGGATAACTCGGTCAAACCGCCGATAAGCGATTCGCGGCTCACGCGCTTTGTTGCCCGTTTTCCGTCCAGTCGAGCACGATCTTGCCGACATGCGTGCTGCTTTCCATCAGCGCATGCGCGGCCGCCGCCTCGCTTGCCGGGAACACCTGGTGAATGACCGGTTTGATGCGCCCGGCCTCGATCTCGGGCCATACGCGTTCCTTCAGCTTCGCGGCGATCTTCGCCTTGAACGCGACGGGACGCGGACGCAGCGTCGAGCCGGTGATGACGAGCCGGCGGCGCAGAATGTCGTTGAGGTTGATTTCCGCCTTCGCGCCGCCCAGGAGCGCGATCACGCAGATGCGCCCGCCATCGGCGAGCGCTTTCAGCTCGCGCGGCAGGTAGTCGCCCGCGACCATGTCGAGAATCACGTCGACGCCACGATCGTTCGTGAGCGACCTCACCACTTCGACGAAATCCTCTGTCTTGTAATTGATCGCCCGCTCGGCGCCGAGCGTCTCGCACGCGCGGCACTTTTCGTCGCTGCCGGCGGTCGCGAACACGCGAAAGCCGAGCGCGCGCGCAATCTGGATGGCCGTGACGCCAATGCCGCTCGATCCGCCTTGCACGAGCAGCGTCTCTTCCTCGCCGTTTTCGCCCGAGCCGAGATGCGCGCGCTCGAAGACGTTGCTCCATACCGTGAAGAACGTTTCCGGCAGCGATGCCGCTTCGATATCGGACAAACCGGCTGGCACCGGCAGGCATTGCTCCAGCGGCGCGACCGCATACTCGGCGTACCCGCCGCCCGCGAGCAGCGCGCACACGCGATCGCCTTTCTTGAGACCGAACGGGTTGTGCTTCGAATCGAGGTCGCCGCCGACGATTTCACCCGCCACTTCCAGTCCCGGCAGGTCGGACGCGCCCGGCGGCGGCGCATAGGCGCCCTTGCGCTGAAAGACGTCCGGCCGGTTCACGCCGGAAGCCGCCACCTTGATGAGCACCTCGCACTTGCCTGCTTCGGGCATCGGGCGCTCGCCCAGTTTGAGAACTTCGGGTGCGCCAAACTCGGTGATTTCGACGGCCTTCATAGCATTCCCCTGAATGGGCATGGCGGGATGGATCGATTCGAACGGCTCGAACCGGATGGCGCTGCACACGCGCAGAGCAATTCACGCTCCACAGTGCCATCGAGTCCGGCGACGCATCGGACAATGCATAGTGCCGCATCGTCCCGCATCGTCCAATTGACGCCGTACAAGAAAACGGCCGGCTCGCGGATGCGGCCGGCCGTCTACACATTACCGCATTACTGCTGCGGCTGCGTCGGTTCGATTTGTTGCGCGGCCTCGTTCAAGAGCGCCTTGGCCGACAAACGCACGCGGCCCTTTTCGTCCGTCTGAATGACCTTGACCTTCACGACCTGGCCTTCCTTCAGGTAATCGTTGATGTCCTTCACGCGCTCGTTGACGATCTCCGAGATGTGCAGCAGACCGTCCTTGCCCGGCAGGATATTCACGATCGCGCCGAAATCGAGCAGCTTCAGCACAGGACCTTCGTACACCTGGCCCACTTCCACTTCGGCCGTGATGTTCTCGATGCGCTTCTTCGCCTCGGCCATGCCTTCGGCGCTCGTGCTCGCGATGGTCACGACGCCGTCGTCCGAAATGTCGATGGTCGTGTTCGTCTCTTCGGTCAGCGCGCGGATCACCGAACCGCCCTTGCCGATCACGTCGCGGATCTTCTCCGGATTGATCTTCAGCGTGATCATGCGCGGCGCGAATTCCGACAGCTCCGTGTTCGTGCCCGGAACCGCCGACGTCATCTTGCCGAGGATGTGCATGCGGCCTTCCTTCGCCTGCGCGAGCGCGACCTGCATGATTTCCTTCGTGATGCCCTGGATCTTGATGTCCATCTGCAGCGCGGTCACGCCTTGCGCGGTGCCGGCCACCTTGAAGTCCATGTCGCCCAGGTGATCTTCGTCGCCGAGAATGTCGGTCAGAACCGCGAACTTGTTGCCTTCGAGGATCAGGCCCATCGCGATGCCGGCGACGTGCGCCTTCATCGGCACGCCGGCGTCCATCAGCGCGAGACAGCCGCCGCAGACCGACGCCATCGACGACGAACCGTTCGATTCCGTGATTTCCGACACGACGCGGATCGAGTAGCCGAATTCGTCGGCGCTCGGCAGGCACGCGACGAGCGCGCGCTTGGCAAGGCGCCCGTGGCCGATTTCGCGGCGCTTCGGCGAACCGACGCGGCCGGTTTCGCCCGTGGCGAACGGCGGCATGTTGTAGTGGAGCATGAAGCGCTCGCGGTACTCGCCTTCGAGCGCGTCGATGTTCTGCTCGTCGCCCTTCGTGCCGAGCGTCGCGATCACGAGCGCCTGCGTCTCGCCGCGCGTGAAGAGCGCCGAGCCGTGCGTGCGCGGCAGCACGCCGGTGCGAATTGCGATCGGGCGCACCGTGCGCGTGTCGCGGCCGTCGATACGCGGCTCGCCGTTCAGGATCTGCGAGCGGACGATCTTCGCTTCGATATCGAACAGGATGTTGCCGACGGTGGCCGCATCCGCTGCTGCCGTGCCCGAAGCCGCTGCTTCCTCGGCGAGCTTCGCCGACGCCGCTGCGTAGACTTCCTTCAGCTTCGTCGAGCGCGCCTGCTTGTTGCGCAACTGATACGCGGCTTCGAGCTCCGGCTTAGCGATTTCGGTGACGCGCGCGATCAGCGCCTCGTTCTTCGGCGCCGGCTGCCAGTCCCACTCGGGCTTGCCGCCGTCGCGAACCAGTTCGTGGATCGCGTCGATTGCGGCTTGCATCTGCTCGTGGCCGAACACGACCGCGCCGAGCATCACTTCTTCCGAAAGCTGCTGCGCTTCGGATTCGACCATCAGCACCGCGCGCTCCGTGCCCGCGACGACCAGATCGAGCGCCGATTCCTTCATCTGCGCGCGCGTCGGGTTCAAAACGTACTCGTTGTTGATGTAGGCGACGCGAGCCGCGCCGACCGGGCCGTTGAACGGCAGACCGGACACGGCGAGCGCAGCGGACGCGCCGATCAGCGCGGGGATATCCGCCGGGATTTCCGGATTCAGCGACAGGACGTGGATCACGACCTGCACTTCGTTGTAGAAGCCTTCCGGGAAGAGCGGGCGCAGCGGACGGTCGATCAGGCGCGAGATAAGCGTCTCGCCTTCCGACGGACGGCCTTCGCGACGGAAGAAGCCGCCCGGGATCTTGCCGGCGGCATAGGTCTTTTCCAGATAGTCGACGGTCAGCGGGAAGAAATCCTGGCCCGGCTTCGCCGTCTTCGCGCCGACGACGGTCGCGAGCACCACGGTGTCTTCGACATCGACGATCACCGCGCCGCTTGCCTGACGCGCGATTTCACCCGTTTCCAGGCGGACGTTGTGTTGTCCCCACTTGAACTCTTTAACGATCTTATTAAACATTGCGACTCCTTCTATGTTGCGCCGCGCCTTCGGTCGAGCGCGTGAGCTGTCTCTGCGGCGCTAGGCGGGACGGTCCCGGGCCGCGCGTGAGAGGTGTGTTATGCCATTCCAGTGCGGCGCGCGAACGGGCCGCGGGGCCGCGCTGGAATGACACAAAGCTCTGCCGCGAGGCTGGACCGAGTGTCGGGTAAAGCGTATGACTGCCGAGAACGACTAACTACGAAGTGCCGGCCGATGAAACCGATCCGGCACCACTTCGCGAGCGGATCGCGCAAAAACAAAATGCCTGTATCAGCGAACTGACACAGGCACTTCGTTAGAACACTGGCCGCGAAGCCACGCCAGGGGCCAATTACTTGCGCAGACCCAGCTTTTCGATCAGCGAGCGGTAACGATCCGCATCCTTGCCCTTCAGGTAGTCGAGCAGCTTGCGACGACGGCTGACCATGCGCAGCAGACCGCGGCGGCTGTGGTGATCCTTCGTGTGGGCCTTGAAGTGGATGGTCAGTTCGTTGATGCGGCTCGTGAGCAGTGCGACTTGCACTTCGGGGGAGCCGGTATCGTTGGCGCCGCGCGCGTATTCAGCGACGACGTCGGACTTCTTGATTTCTGCTACGGACATTTGCTTTTCCTTTGATACAGACAGGCGGTCACGGAAGAAAGGCCGTGCCGTGGATTGCGTCGACAGGCCTAACTCGACAACTCGACGAGTCGGGCCCAATTTCACTTCGTTTCCGGCATTGCGCGCGCCTTGCAGGCACACATCCAGCCAAAAACGAAGCGCAGAGTATAGCACACCGCGCTTTCCCGAGCGGACGGCTCCATGCGCTCAACGCGACGGGCGCGTCATTTTGCACGTGGTCGGGGGCGCGGCGTCGGCAGCGGGCACGGACAGCAGCGTGCGGAAGCCGTAGCCGGAACCTTCGTTGTCGAAGCGCACGCCCGGCGTGCCGGCCTTGTCCATCTCCATCACGTAGAGCGGCTGGATCAGCTGATGATCCGACGCGCGCATGGTCGATGGATGGAAGCCGGCGCCGTCGAACTGGATGCCTTCGAACGCGCGCGCCACGGCGAGCAGGTCCGCGCTGCCGGCGCGCGCCATGGCGGTGGCGAGCATGTCGATCATGAGGGGCATGCGCAGCACGAGGTAATCGTCGGAGGCGGCGGGAAAGCGGGCGCGGAACGCGCGGTAATACGCGTCGGAGGCCGCGCCGCCCGCGTTCGGATGCCAGTCTGCGACCGCGATGACGCGCTTCACGCCGGCATCGCCGAGCGCGGCGGGCGCGCCTAGACTGTTGCCGTAGAACGTGTAGAACTTCGTGCCGAGCCCCTGCTCCCGCGCCGCCTTCACGAGCAGCGTCAGGTCGTTGCCCCAGTTCCCGGTGATGACGGCATCCGCGCCGCTCACGCGAATCTTCGCGATATACGGCGCGAAGTCCTTTACGCGCCCGATCGGGTGGAACTCGTCGCCCGTGATCGCAATGTCGGGCCGCTTTGCCTGCAACGCGCGCCGCGCCTCGCGGCTCACGTCGTGGCCGAAGCTGTAGTCCTGATTCAGCAGATAGACCTTCTTTACGGCGCGATCGCGTTGCAACGCGTCTGCGAGCGCGTCCATGCGCATGCCGGCGTGCGCGTCGAAACGGAAGTGCCAGAAGCTGCACGCGTCGTTGGTGAGCGCGGGATCGTCGGCCGAGTAGTTCAGGAACAGCACGCGGTGCTCCGGCTCGCGCTCGTTCTGCTTGTCGATGGCCGCGACCAGCGCCGCCGCCACCGCCGAACTGTTGCCCTGCATGACGAAGCCGATCTTTTCGTCGATGGCCGCGCGCAACTGCACGAGACTCGCCTCGCTGCTGCCCTTGCCGTCGAGCACGACGAGCTCGAGCGGATGCATGCCGTCCGCCAGCTTGACGCCCCCTCGCGCATTCACCCGCTCGACGCCGAACCGCAGATTGCGCTCGACCGCCGCGCCCGCGTTGGCGAATGGCCCGGACATGCCTTCGATCATCGCGAGCTTGATCGGCGGGAGAGCGGCGGCGTTCGCCTTCGCTATGCACGTCAACGCGACGCACGTCAACGCGATCCGCAGCCACCGCGCGCGCGACTTCATGAGACTGAGGCTTGCCATCGCTCTTTCCGAAGATCAAAGCGCGGATCATAGGCTGCGGCGCGGGCGCGATGCAAGCCGGCGCGACGCATGGTTCTTGCGCCGCATGTCAAAATCGGGGAAAGCGAAGAACAACCTTCGCCATCGCGAGGAACCTGCACGTGGAGGCTTGAATGCTGCACTCACTCAACCGTCTGCGCGGCGCGCTCGTCTGCGCCGGGACGGCGTTGCTGCTCGCGGGTTGCGCGCAGCCGTGGCAGAACTATCAGGCAGGCGCGGATGCCTCGACCATCGTCGCCCGCCTCGGCCCGCCGCGCGAAGTCTACGACCTGCCGAACGGCGGCAAGCGCCTGATGTGGCCGACGCAGCCGCTCGGCGAATTCACGACCGCCGCGGACATCGACGCCTCGGGCAAGATCGTCAGCGTGCGGCAGGTGCTCGATGAAAACGAGTTCTACAAGGCGCAAATCGGCACGTGGACCAAGAAGGACGTGCTCGTGAACTTCGGCCGGCCGGTGGAAACGTCGTACTACCCGCTGATGAAGCGTGAAGTCTGGACGTATCGCTATATGGAAGCGAACTTCTGGTACTTGATGTACAGCTTCTATTTCGACGACGAGGGCGTCCTGCGCCTGATGCAGAAATCGCCAGATCCGCTGCACGATCCCGATCGGCGCAGTCTGTTCTGACAGGCGGCGCGCGCAAAAAAGCCCTCCGAGGAGGGCTTCTGCGTTCTTGCGACTTTCTGCGGATCAAAGCTGCCGATCAAAGCTGCGGATTGAGCTTTTCGACCTTCGAATGCAGCTTGTTGAGCGCGGCGATATACGCCTTCGCCGAAGCGGCGACGATATCCGGATCCGTGCCGACGCCGTTCACGATGCGCCCGCTCTTCGACAGACGCACCGTCACTTCGCCCTGCGCCTGCGTGCCGGTCGTGATCGCGTTGACCGAGTACAGCACGAGTTCCGCGCCGCTTTCCACCTTCGATTCGATCGCGTGCAGCGTGGCATCGACCGGGCCGTTGCCGCGTGCCTCGCCCGTCAGTTCGGTGCCGTCCACCGCGAAAACCACGCGCGCCTGCGGCTGCTCGCCGGTCTCCGAATGCTGCTTCATCGAGACGAAGCGGAAATGCTCCTTCGCCTGCGCTTCCGGCGATTCTTCGGAGACGATCTGCATGATGTCTTCGTCGAAGATTTCGGCTTTGCGGTCGGCGAGGTCCTTGAAGCGCGCGAACGCCGCGTTCACTTCCGCTTCCGATTCGAGCTGCACGCCCAGTTCTTCGAGACGCTGCTTGAACGCGTTGCGGCCCGACAGCTTGCCGAGCACGATCTTGTTCGCGCTCCAGCCCACGTCTTCCGCGCGCATGATCTCGTAGGTGTCGCGCGCCTTCAGCACGCCGTCCTGGTGGATGCCCGACGCGTGCGCGAACGCGTTCGCGCCGACCACCGCCTTGTTCGGCTGCACGACGAAGCCGGTGATCTGCGAGACGAGCTTCGAAGTCGGCACGATCTGCGTCGTGTCGATACCCAGGTCGAGCCCGAAGTAATCCTTGCGCGTCTTGACCGCCATCACGATTTCTTCGAGCGACGTATTGCCCGCGCGCTCGCCCAGGCCGTTGATCGTGCATTCCACCTGACGCGCGCCGCCGATCTGCACGCCCGCGAGCGAGTTCGCCACCGCCATGCCGAGGTCATCGTGGCAGTGAACGGAGAAGATGGCCTTGTCCGAATTCGGGATGCGCTCGCGCAGCGTCTTCACGAGGTTGCCGTAGAGTTCCGGCACGCCATAACCCACCGTATCGGCGATATTGATCGTGCGCGCGCCTTCGTCGATCACCGCTTCGAGCACGCGGCAGAGGAAGTCGATATCCGAGCGGCTGCCGTCTTCCGGCGAGAACTCCACATCGTCCGTGAACTTGCGGGCGAAGCGCACCGCGAGCCGCGCCTGTTCGTACACCTGCTCCGGCGACATGCGCAGCTTCTTTTCCATATGCAGCGCGGAGGTGGCGATGAACGTGTGAATGCGGAAGCGGTTCGCGGGCTTCAACGCATCGGCGGCGCGCTGGATGTCCTTGTCGTTGGCGCGTGCAAGCGAGCAGACCGTGCTGTCCTTCACGAGCGAGGCGATCGTCTGGATCGCGTCGAAGTCGCCGTTGGAACTGGCGGCAAAACCGGCCTCGATCACGTCGACCTTCATGCGCTCCAGCTGCTTCGCGATGCGGATCTTCTCCTCTTTCGTCATCGAAGCGCCGGGGGACTGCTCGCCGTCACGCAAGGTCGTATCGAAGATGATCAACTTGTCTGCTGCCATGTTGGGCTCCTGTGGGGAGATTTATCGATTGTTGGAAATATCGAGATAGAACGACAAAGGGAATCCGGGTGTTCGCGCCACCGCTGGCGTCGAAAACCTTGAACGAGCAGACGGGAGGCGAGACAGATCAGCGCGGTAGGCGCGCTAGTAGCGATAGTGCGCGTAGAAACGCACCAGCCGAAGAAGACGAGAGAAGGAACAGAGAAATGTTCATTCGAAAACTATAACGGCTTTCGAAGACGCGTGCAATGAGGCTTTGCGATCGCATCAATAGCCCACTTCGCGACGACGACGCCACAAAACAAAAAGCCTGCATTCGCGAGAACGCAGGCTTTTTGTGATGAGCGTGTGAAGCGCGAAGGCGTCGGTCAGTAACCGCCGAGCGTCGCGCTCACGCGCTGACGCAGTTCCGCGCCGTCGTTGAACTGCGCGTTCTCGATGCGGCGAGCGCCCGTGAACCGCTTTTCCCAATAGCCGTTTTCCATGTCGTCGACGCGGATCGTGCTGCCGGTGGACGGCGAATGCACGAACTTGTTGTCGCCGATATAGATGCCGACATGCGAGAACGAGCGGCGCATGGTGTTGAAGAACACGAGATCGCCCGGCTTGAGATCCGACACGCGGACCTTCTCGCCGACGCGGCTCATTTCTTCTGCGCGGCGCGGCAGCGTCATGCCGAGCGTGTCCTGGAAGACGTAGCGCACGAAGCCGCTGCAATCGAGGCCCGAATCCGGCGTGTCGCCACCCCAGCGATAGCGCACGCCGATCATGTTGAGCGCGCCGACGACAACGTCGCCTGCCTTGCTCGCTACGCCGGAGAAGAACGCCTTCGCGCCGCGCGGTGCGCTGGCGGTGTCCGCCGTGGCTGCGACGGCCGCAGTGTCGGCGGCTTTGGAAGCGGTGGAGATGCCGTTGCCGGCATTTTGGCTGTTACTGCTGACTTCGTCGGCGAAAGCGCCGGAAGTGGTGGTCATCAGAAGGCCGAGCAACATGCCCGCGGCGGCGCGCGCACATGTCTGAGTCAACGTGAGTGGTTGCATCGGTCGGTAGGTTTTACAATTAAAGACTGAAAAATCAGTGAGATATGTGAAAGTTTGAACGCATACTAGCCACAAAGTATTTAACTGTCAAAAGAAATAGGAAAATACAATTGAGACGGACACGCAATTGACGAAAAAGAAAGAATTTTAGGAATTCAGGGCTGCCGCCAGTAGCTTTCGTGTGTATTCGTCGGAAGGATTCGCAAAAATCTTCTCTACTTCACCAGCCTCGACGACATTTCCATCTCGCATGACCGCGACGCGATGCGCCATCGCGCCGATCACCTGTAAGTCGTGGCTGATAAACACATATCCCAGATTGTGCTTCTTCTGAATGTCGGCAAGCAGCGCCAGAACTTGAGTCTGGATTGAGACATCGAGCGCGCTCGTCGGTTCGTCGAGAATCAGAATGCTCGGTTCCAGCACGAGCGCGCGCGCAATCGCGATGCGCTGCCGCTGCCCGCCCGAGAACTCGTGCGGGTAGCGCGTGAGCGCCGTGCGATCCAGCCCGACTTCGCGCAGCACGGCGATGACCTTTGCGCGGCGCGCGGCGGCATCCAGTTCCGGGCGATGCAGCGCCAGCCCTTCGCCGACGATGCGCTCCACCGTCTGGCGAGGCGACAGCGAACTGAACGGGTCCTGAAACACCACTTGCAGATTCGAGCGCAGCACGGTCTTTTCGCGCCCGTGAAAATCGGCCAGCGCCCTGCCCTGAAACTGCACGCTTCCGTGCGAGATGCGCTGCAAGCCGAGCAGCGCCATCGCGAGCGTCGATTTCCCGGAGCCCGATTCCCCGACGATGCCGAGCGTTTCTCCCTGCCGCACGGAGAGCGTCACGTCGTCGACGGCCTTGAAGCGGCCGCGCCGGAACCATCCCTGAAAGCCCGGCAGCCGCGTCGGATATTCCACGCGCACGTCTTTCGCATCGAGCAGCACGGGCGCGATCGGCAGCACCGGCAGCACGCGCCGCTCGGGCCGGCTGTTCAACAGGCGCTGCGTGTACGGGTGCTGCGGCGACTCGAAGATCGTGTCGACCGCGCCGCTTTCGACCAGCACGCCCTTTTCCATCACCGCGACCCGCTGCGCAAAACGCCGCACCAGATTCAGATCGTGCGTGATGAGCAGCACCGCCATGCCGCGCTTCTCGGCCTCGTCGCGCTGAAGCTCCAGCAGCAGTTCGACGATCTGCGCGCGAATGGTCACGTCGAGCGCGGTCGTCGGCTCGTCGGCGAGCAAAAGACGCGGGCGGCACGCGAGCGCCATCGCGATCATCACGCGCTGGCGCTGGCCGCCCGAAAGCTGATGCGGATAACTGTCGACCCGCCGCTCCGGTTCCGTGATGCCCGTGCGCGCCAAGAGCGCGATGGCGCGCTCGCGGGCCTGTCGCGGAGTTGCGCCGTCGTGAAGCTGGATCGTCTCGCCGATCTGATCGCCGACCGTATACAGCGGATTGAGCGCGGTCATCGGCTCCTGAAAGATCATCGCGATGTCCGAGCCGCGCAGGCCGCGCATCTCGCGCTCGCTTTTCGCGAGCAGGTCTTCACCGGCGAAGCGGATGGCGCCCGTCACTTCGGCATCGCGCAAAAGACGCAGCACCGACAACGCCGTCACGCTCTTGCCCGAGCCGGATTCGCCGACGAGCGCGACACGTTCGCCCGCGCGGACGTCGAGAGTCACGCCATCGACGGCGAGCGTGTCGCCGAAGCGCACGCGCAGATTGTCGATCGACAAGAGCGGCGCGCTCATTGACCGCCTCCGGCCTTCACCGGATCCGCGATGCGCGTATCGAGCGCATTGCGCAGCGCATCGCCCATGAAGGTGAGCAGAAGCAATGTCGCCACCAGCACGCCGAAGGTCGAGACCGAAATCCACCACGCGTCGAGATTGGCCTTGCCCTGCGCGAGCAGTTCACCGAGCGACGGCGTCGGCGACGGCACGCCGAGCCCGAGAAAGTCGAGGCTCGTCAGCGCGAGAATCGCCCCGCTCATGCGAAACGGCAGGAATGTGATGACGGGCGTCAGGCTATTGGGCAGCACATGCCGCCAGATGATCTGCCAGTTGGACAAGCCCATCGCGCGGGCGGCGCGCACATAGTCCTGCGTGCGGTTGCGCAAAAACTCGGCGCGCACGTAATCCGACAGGCCGATCCAGCCGAAAAGCGACAGCAGCACGATGAGCAGGATCAGACTCGGCTCGAAGATCGACGCGAAGATGATGAGCAGATAAAGCTCCGGCAGCGCGCTCCAGATTTCGATCAGCCGCTGCCCGGTAATGTCGATGCGTCCGCCGAAGTAACCCTGCACCGCGCCCGCGACGACGCCGAGCACCGTGCCGATGGCCGTCAGCACGAGCGCGAACAGCACCGACACGCGAAAGCCGTAGACGAGCCGCGCGAACACGTCGCGGCCGCGATCGTCGGTGCCGAGCCAGTTTTCGCGCGACGGCGGCGCCGGATTCGAGCCCTTCGAGAAGTAATTGAGCGTGTCGTAGTAATAGTGATTCGGCGGATAGACCGCGAAGTTGCCCGGCGCGTTGAAGCGGTCGCGCACGAACGGATCGAGATAATCGGCGGGCGTCGGGAAGTCGCCGCCGAAGGTCGTCTCCGCGTAAGTCTTGACGAGCGGAAAGTAGAACTGCCCCTGATAGCGCACGACGAGCGGCTTGTCGTTCGACCACAGCGGCCCCGCGAGGCTGATGACGAACGCCGCGACGAACACGACGAGGCTCCAGTACCCCAGCCGGTTGCGTCGGAAACGCTGCCACACGCGCCGCCCGGGCGTCATCGAGACTTCGGGGCGCAGCGGCTGGCCGTCTGTTGCGGTCGCGGCGCGGCGCGACGATGCGGCTCGGTTCAAGTCAACGCTCCAGTTGCTCGAATTGAATGCGCGGATCGACCCATACGTAGCAAAGGTCCGAGATGAGCTTCGTCGCGAGGCCGATCAGCGTGAAGAGATACAGCGTGCCCAGCACGACGGGATAATCGCGCCGCACGACCGATTCGTACGAAAGCAGCCCGAGGCCGTCGAGCGAAAAGAGCGTCTCGATCAGCAGGCTGCCCGTGAAGAACGCGCCGATGAACGCCGCGGGGAAGCCGACGATCAGCGGCAAGAGCGCATTGCGGAACACGTGCTTCCACAGCACGCGCCGCTCGCTCAGGCCCTTCGCGCGCGCGGTGAGCACGTATTGCTTGCGGATTTCGTCGAGAAAAGCGTTCTTCGTCAGCATGGTGATCACGGCGAAGCTCCCGACCACCGACGCCACCACGGGCAACGTGATGTGCCACAGATAATCCAGAATCTTCCCGCCGAGCGAGAGCGTCGCCCAGTTGTCCGAAGTCAGATTGCGCAGCGGGAACAGTTGCCAGAACGTTCCGCCGCCGAACAGCACGAGCAGCAGCACGCCCAGCACGAAGCCGGGAATCGCAAAGCCGATCAGGACGATGAGACTCGTCGCGACATCGAACTTCGAGCCGTTCTTCACGGCCTTCGCGATGCCGAGCGGCACCGATATCAGATACGTGATGAAGAACGTCCACAAGCCGATGCTGATGGACACCGGCAGCTTCGACACGATGAGCGACCACACGCTCTGATGCCGGAAGTAGCTCTCGCCGAGATCGAAGCGCGCGAACTTGCCGAGCATCAGGAAGTAGCGCTGGAGCGGCGGCTTGTCGAAGCCGTAAAGCGCCTTGAGTTGCGCGATCTGCTGCGCATCGACGCCGGTGTGCGAGCGCATGCCGAACGCCGCGCCGCCTTCCGCGTTGCCGCGCCGCAGATCGTGAACGGCCTGCTCCACCGGACCGCCAGGCACGAACTGGATCACGACGAAAGTCAGCGTGAGCACGCCGACGAGCGTCGGGATCATCAACAGAATGCGTTTAAGGATGTAGCTCCACATCGCGTCGTCCTTATTTTGATACCGCCGCGGGCTTCTGCCACCACGTCGAAAGCACCCATTCGTCCGCGACGTAATAAAGCGGCAGCGTCGACGGATAGCCGAGCGTGTTGCGATACGCCACCCGATGCGTCGCCGAGTACCAGTGCGGAATCACGTAATAGCCGTTCATCAGCACGCGGTCGAGCGCGTGCGTGGCGTCCACGAGCTGATCGCGCGTCTGCGCGGACACGACCTTGCGCAAGATCGCGTCGATGGCCGGCGACTTCACGCCCGCGAGGTTGTCCGAGCCCTGCTCGTCCGCGTACTTGCTGCCGAAGCGCGACACCTGCTCGGTGCCCGGCACCTGCACGTCGGGCAGACGCACGCTCGTCATGTCGAAGTCGAACGCATCGAGGCGCTTCTGGATCAGCGCGTAATCGACCGTGCGAAAGTTCATCGTGATGCCGAGCTTCTGCAGGTTGCGCCCGAACGCGGCCGCGACCGGCTCCATCGACGCGCCGCCGCCCGTGTCGTCGAGTATCTCGAACACGAACGGCTGGCCCTTCTCATTGCGCAGCGCGCCGTCTCGATACGTCCAGCCGGCTTGCGCCAGCAACTCGCGCGCCTTGATGAGATTCGCGCGCAGCGAGCCGGGCGGATCGGTGTCGGGCTGCTTCGGCATCTCGCCGAAGACCGCGGGATCGAGCCTGTTGCGCAGCGGATTGAGGATCGCGAGCTCGCCTTCGCTGGGCATGCCCTTCGCCTGCAGGTCCGTGTTGACGAAAAAGCTGTCCGTGCGCTTGTACTGGTTGAAGAACAGTTGCCGGTTGAGCCACTCGAAGTCGAGCGCGAGGTCGAGCGCCTGCCGCACGCGCACGTCCTTGAAAAGCGGCCGGCGCAGGTTCATGAAGAAGCCCTGCATGCCGGTGCCGTTGTGATGCGGAAACTCGCGCTTGATCAGTTCGCCGCTATCGAAGCGCTTGCCGATATCGCGCCGCACCCAGCTTCGCGCGACGTTTTCGACGAGCACGTCGTACTCGCCGGCCTTGAACGCTTCGAGCCGCGCGGTGGCGTCCGAATACAGCTTGTAGTCGATGCGCGCGAAGTTGTGCGTGCCGACGCGCACCGGCAGCGACGCGCCCCAGTAGTGCGGATCGCGCTTGTAGGTGATCGTGCGGCCGTTGTCGAACGAGTCGATCTGGTAATCGCCGCTCGCAATCGGCTTTTCGAACGCGAGCTGATCGAACGGAATGCGCGTGCCGTCGGGCCGCATGCCCCATTTGCGCGAGAACACCGGAATGCCGCCCGCGAGCAGCGGCATTTCACGCGTCGCCACTTTGTATTCGAAGCGGATCGTCAGCCGGTCGACGACGACCGCCCGCGTGATCTGCCCGAAGTACACCGAAAACTGCGGCGCGGCTTTCGGACTCTTGAGCGTCTCGAAGGAGAACTTGACGTCTTCGGCCGTGACCGGATCGCCGTTATTGAAGCGCGCTTTCGGGTTGATGTGGAAGGTCGTCGACAATCCGTCCGGCGCCACGTCGATATTGTCCGCGAGCAGGCAATACGCGCTCGCCACTTCGTCGGAGCTTCCTGTCGTCAGGCTTTCGAACATGAGCCCGAGGCCCGGCGCGGCATTGCCTCTCAGCGTGAACGGATTGAACTTGTCGAAGCTCGTCAGGCGACTCGGATTGGCGAGCACCAGCGTGCCGTCGCGCGGCGCGTCGGGATTCACGTAATCGAAGTGCTTGAAGTCCGGCGGATACTTCGGCTCGCCGTACTGCGCGTAGGCGTGCGCGGCGAACGCCGGGCTGCCCGGCAAGAAGCCGATGCATGCGGCGATCATGAGCGCGAGGCGCTTGCCCCGCGCGGGCGGTGATGCGAACGGCAGGCGGGACGTCGACAGCCCGGTCATAGGCTCCTTGCGAGATGAGTGAATGGCCCGGCGCTCACGAAACGCGAGACGCACGACCCGAGCGAGCGGCCGGACGGCTCTGGCGATGTGAGAGAATTCTACCCAATCAAAACGCCATGCGGTTTGGCGCACGGAAGGCGTCTCGTCTGATGCCACTACATCCCGCCCGACCGATGCGCGCCGCACCCGACGCGAAGCCCGCAATCGAGACGCCTTGCGAGCCTCGCGTGACATTGACATTCAAGGAGCATTCATGGGCTTTCTCGCTGGAAAACGAATTCTGCTGACCGGCTTGCTGTCGAACCGCTCGATCGCTTACGGTATCGCACAGGCCTGCAAGCGCGAGGGCGCGGAACTGGCGTTCACGTATGTCGGCGAGCGCTTCAAGGACCGCATCACCGAATTTGCGACCGAATTCGGCAGCGACATGATCTACCCGTGCGATGTGAGCAGCGACGCCGACATCGAGGCGCTCTTCTCCTCGCTCAAGGAACGCTGGGATACGCTCGACGGTCTCGTGCATTCCATCGGCTTCGCGCCGCGCGAGGCGATTGCCGGCGACTTCCTCGAAGGCATGACGCGCGAGAACTTCCGCATCGCGCACGACATCTCCGCGTACAGCTTCCCGGCGCTGGCCAAGGCCGCGCATTCCATGCTCTCGGACAGCGCGTCGCTGCTCACGCTCAGCTATCTCGGCGCGGAACGCGCGATTCCCAACTACAACACGATGGGCCTCGCGAAGGCGTCGCTGGAAGCGAGCGTGCGTTATCTCGCGGCATCGCTCGGCCAGAAAGGCGTGCGCGTGAACGGCATCTCGGCCGGCCCCATCAAGACGCTGGCGGCGAGCGGCATCAAAGGCTTCGGCAAGATCCTCGATTTCGTGGAAGACAACGCGCCGCTCAAGCGCAACGTGACGATCGAACAGGTCGGCAACGTCGCCGCGTTCCTGCTGTCGGATCTGGCGGGCGGCGTGAGCGCGGAAATCGTGCATGTCGATGCCGGTTTCCACGCGGTCGTCGGCGGCATGGCGGGCATCGGCGAGTAAGCGCGCTCGCGGCATCGCGTTAAAAAGGGCTGTTCCTTCGCGGAACGGCCCTTTTGTCGTTTGGCGGCGGTCGAGCGAGATCAACGGTGGCCGTGACCGTGACCGTTTCCGTGACCATTCCCATGGCCATGGCCGTTCCCGTGTCTGTGCTCGTATCCATGGCCGTAGCCGTGATAGCGATTCCAGTCGGCGCGGCTCCAGTAGCGTCGTCCGTCCCAATACCGGTTGCCGTGCCAGCCGATCACGACCGGCGGCGCGTACATCGGCCCGGGCGCGTAGATCACCGGCGGCGGCGGCGGCGCGTACACGGGCGTCGGCGCGACAAACACCGGCGCCGGAGCGCCGATATTCACGCCGACATGCACATCCGCCGCTTGCGCGGAGCTGCCCGCCGCCCAAGCCGCGACGCTTAGCGCGACTGCGAGCGACGCCCTCGTCGTGTTGACTTTCATGGCTTCGATCCTCGTTTTCTCGTTGTTGGCATGCCAGGAAATATAACGGAATGCTTTCAGCCGGATATTTCCGCTTTGTAAATTCGTGCGCCTTTCGCCGTTAAGTCAGAGGAAAGCTTACGTTTCGTTACATCGCTATGCCGCAAACAAAAAGCCACCGGCTTTCGTGCGGGTGGCTTTTGTGGAGAAGCGGTCGAGCGAAGTGCCGGCTCAGTGCCAGCCGTGGCGCCCGTGGTCCCCGTGACCGTGCTCCCCGTGGCCGTACGCATGGCCGCGGCCGTGATAGCGATACCAGTCGTCGCGATCCCAATAGCGACGCCCGTCCCAGTAACGATCGCCGTGCCAGCCGATCACGACGGCCGGCTGCGCATAAACCGGCGGCGGCGGCGCGTACACGACGGGCGGCGGCGGCGGCGCATACGCCGGCGCCGGCGCGACGTAGACCGGCGCGGGCACCCCGATGTTCACGCCCACCGACACTCCCGCCATTGCCGCGCCCGACACCGTCAAGCCGCCGAGCACAAGCGCGTACGCCACGGAAGCCTTCGAAACCTTGTTCATGTGAAGCCCACCTCGATGGGATGTTTGTTGTGTTGAATCGACTATATCGAACGATTTGCCAGACAGTTGTTCGAGTTCGTAACCTCGCGTTACCAGCCAGAAAGGCCAAGCGCTGCCGTGCCAAAAACGAACGGCGGCCCACGCAGGGCCGCCGCGATAGTACCGCATGTCATACCAATCAGTTCGGTAGTTCCTGGCCCTTTGTTTCCGGCGCGAACGGAATGACCGCGAGGCCGATCAGGAACGCAATGCCCGTCAGCGCGATCGGCACGCCGAGCGTCTTCATGTTCAGCACCATCGCGCCGATGCCGAAGTTCACGATCGCGCCGAAAAAGCGCCCGATCGACGTGCAGAACGCGAACGCCGTGGCCCGCACGCGCGTCTCGAACTGTTCGGGGAGCCAGAGGCTGAAAAGCGCGAAGTTGCCGCCGAAGAAGCCGAGCACGAACAGAAGCGCGATGAACGGCACGAGCCCGTTGTTCAGATAGAACGCCCAGCCGAACGACAGCGCGATGGAGGCCGCCATGCCGACGAAGTACACCGCGAGCGTCTTGCGGCGGCCGATGCGCTCGGCCATCGGCGGCAGCGCGAGACAGCCGATGATCGTGCCGATGGACAAGAGCCCCGTCGCAATCGACGCCATGCGCGCGGCTTCGGGCTTGGTCATGCCGGCGCGCGTCGCGAGCTGGATGACCGCCGACGGTTCATACACCGCGCCGGCCCACAGCCCGATGATCGCCACCGTCAGCAGCACGGCCGCGACGATGGTGCGCTTGCGATACTGCGCCGAGAAAATGGCGCGCAGCGGACTCTGATGCTTGACCGCGGGTGCCGCCGTGGCTTCGGCGCGCTCCCACTTGTCGGTTTCCTTGACGCGCGTCAGCACGAGAATCGACACGACGACCGGAAACAGCCCGACGAGAAACATCGCGCGCCAGCCGAACGCTGCGCCGATGGTGTAGTTCAGCGCCGCCGCCAGAAAGAAGCCCGCGTAGTAGCCGGTTTGCAGATAGCCCGCGCCCATTTTGCGGCGGTCTTCCGGCCATGCTTCCGCGACGTAGGTCCCGGCGAGCGCCCACTCCCCGCCTATGCCCACGCCCGCGAAGAAGCGGTAGATGCCGAGCGCCCAGACCGTGTGCGCGGTGGCGGCCAGCCCGGTGAAGATGGCGAACGTGAAGATGGTCGCCGCGAGCACCTTCGTGCGCCCGAAGCGGTCGGCGAGCGGCCCCCAGATGAACGACAGTCCCCATCCGACCAGAAACAGCGCGAAAAGAATCGATCCGGCGAGACCGACGTTCGCGGGCGTCGCGGCATAGCCTGAACGCGGCAGCAGCTCGGTCAGGGCCGGCGCGAGCACGAGCGCGTAGATGAACGAGTCCATCCCGTCGAGCGTCCAGCCCGCCCATGCGCCCCAGAAGCCGGTGATCTGCGAACGGTTGAGCGGTGTCCTGGTGGCGCGCGTGGCGCCGATCGGTCGATCTAGCGTGCTTGGCATGGCGTGTCTCTCCTTTCTCTGCGGGTCGGCAACTGACGGGAAATTCGACGCGCGTGTTATCGGTTCGAGTGTCGGCGTCTAGGGAAAGCACCGTGGTTCGGCGCACGGTTTTATATATAATATTTGAACAACGGGACGCGACAACTCCGCACTTTCACCTAGCAGCCATGTCGACAACTCTCTCTTCACAAGCGGCTTCGTTTCGCGACGCGCAGTTCGAGCCGCGCCAGAGCACCTCGCGCTTCATCGCGGATGCGTTGCGCGCCGCCATCGTCGAAGGCTCGCTCACGCCCGGCGAGCCGCTGCGTCAGGATGCGATCGCCCGGCAGTTCTCGGTGAGCGCGATACCCGTGCGCGAAGCCTTCCGACAACTGGAAAGCGAAGGCTGGGTAAAGATCGAGCCGAATCGCGGCGCCGCGGTCAGCCCGCAATCGGCGGACGAAGCGCGCGAGATCTACGAGATTCGCGCCTCGCTCGAAAGTCTCGCCATCGGCATCGCCATCGCGCACCACACGCCGGAAACGCTGGCGGAATGCAAACGCCTGCTCGAAGCCGCCGAAAACGAGCCGGACCCCGCGCTCTACGTCATGCGCAACGAGCAGTTTCATACGAGCCTGTACGCGCCGGCCAATCGCCCGCATCTGATGGAGCTGATCGGCCAGATGCACCGGCGCGGCGAGCGCTATCTGCGTCTCAAGCTCGGCTTGCCGATCCACAAGGATTCCTCCGATGCCGAGCACCGCGCGATCTTCGATGCGCTCGCCGCACGCGACATCGAAGCTGCGCAGACGCTCGTCGCACGCCACTTGCTCGCGACGGGCGAGCTGATTCACCGCTTTCTCGCCGATGCGCAGGCGCTCGCTGCAACGAAAGAGGTGAAAAACAAACGCCGCGCGCGTTCTTCCGCCGCTCAATCCTCACGAACGTCCTCCTGACAGGCCGACCGATGAATTCGTCCCCTTCCGCCGATGCCCTCACGCCATCCCGAAGCTGGAACACGCGCGCGCAGGAAAAAGCGCGCCGCCTGAAGCTGATCGAGCAGTGGCTCGACGGTCCGGTGCTCGACAGCGAACGCATCGTGGACGCGCTGCATGCGCTGATCGTCACGGGCGACCGCGTCGCGCTCGAAGGGAACAACCAGAAGCAGGCGGATTTCTTGTCGCGCGCCTTCGCGCGGCTGGACCCCGAGCGCGTGCACGACGTGCATTTGCTGATATCGAGCATCAGCCGGCCCGAGCATCTGACGCTCTTCGAACAGGGCATCGCGCGCAAGGTCGATTTCGCCTATGCCGGTCCGCAGAGTCTGCGCGTCGCGCAACTGCTGGAAGACGGGCTGCTCGAAATCGGCGCGATTTATACGTACATCGAACTATACGCGCGCATGTTCATCGATCTGACGCCGAACGTGGCCCTCGTCTGCGCGGAAAAGGCGGACCGCCACGGCAATCTGTACACCGGCGCGAACACCGAAGACACGCCGACCATCGTGGAAGCGGCCGCGTTCCGGCATGGCATCGTGATCGCGCAGGTCAACGAGATCGTCGACGAACTGCCGCGCGTCGATATTCCCGGCTCGTGGGTCGATGTGATCGTGAAGGCGGACCGGCCGTTCGCCGTCGAGCCGCTCTTCACGCGCGATCCGCGCCACATCGGCGAGCTGCAAATTCTGATGGCGATGATGACCATTCGCGGCATTTACGCGCGCTACGGCGTCACGTCGCTGAACCACGGCATCGGCTTTGACACGGCGGCCATCGAACTGCTTCTGCCGACCTACGGCGAATCGCTCGGCCTGAAGGGCAAGATCTGCACGCACTGGGCGCTTAATCCGCATCCGACGCTGATTCCCGCCATCGAAAGCGGCTGGGTCGAAAGCGTGCACTGCTTCGGCAGCGAAGTGGGCATGGAGAAGTACATCGCGGCGCGCCCGGACGTGTTCTTCACCGGACGCGACGGCAGCCTGCGCTCGAACCGCGTGTTCTGTCAGCTGGCGGGACAGTACGGCGTCGATCTCTTCATCGGCTCGACTTTGCAGATGGACGCGGACGCGAATTCATCGACCGTCACGCTCGGACGGCTCGCGGGCTTCGGCGGCGCGCCGAACATGGGCCACGATCCGCGCGGACGCCGACATTCGAGCGAAGCGTGGCTCAAGCTCCTGAAAAACGACGGCCCGAATCCGGCCATCGCGCGGGGGCACAAGCTCGTCGTGCAGACCGCCGAGACGTACAAGAAAGGCGGCGAGCCGACCATCGTCGATGCGCTCGACGCCATCGCCGTCGGCGAAAAGAGCCGCATGCCGATCGCGCCCGTGATGATCTACGGCGACGACGTCACGCACGTGGTGACCGAAGAAGGCATCGCATACCTGCACGCGGCCGAAGGCATCGACGAACGGCGCGCGGCGCTCGCCGCCGTCGCGGGCGTGACGCCCATCGGCATGCGCGCCGATGCGAACAAGACGGCCGAACTCCGGCGGCGCGGCATCGTCGCGTTCCCGGAAGACCTGGGCGTGCGGCGCGGCGACGCGAAACGGTCGCTCCTCGCCGCGCGCAGCATCGACGATCTCGTCGCGTGGTCGGGCGGTCTATATGCGCCGCCCGCGCGCTTCAGAAGCTGGTGAGCGCGATGACCGCCGCCCTTCCCCTTCTTCGCGACGACGCGTGCCGGAGCGCGCGCGCCGCGTCCGCGCCTGTCATCGCCGCGCTCGCCGTCGATGCGCTGATCGCCGAGGCGCGTCTCACGCCGAAGCCCGCGCTCGTCGACGAACGCGGCAGCGGCGCGCATCGCGATCTCGACCTCGACACGATGCTGCGCTCAGCGGGCGCGCTGCATCCGACGTTTCTCGCCATCGCGCGGGCCGCGTCGGGCGTCGCGCCGTCGCAGGCATTGCGCGAACGGCTCGCGCGCATCGGCCGCGAAGGCGAAGCCGCGATGCTGCGCGCGACCGGCGGCAGCAATGCGCATCGCGGCGCGATCTGGATCGTCGGCTTGCTGTGCGCGGGCGCCGCGATGCATTCGCCCGGCGACAGCGAAGCGATCTGCGCGTCGGCGGCGTGCATCGCGCGCTATGACGACCGCTTCGCGCCCGCGTCCGCAGAGGCGAGCCACGGCGCACGCGTGACGGCGCGCTTTCGCGTCGCGGGCGCGCGCGGCGAAGCGCGCGAGGGCTTTCCGCACGCGTTGCGAATCGGCTTGCCTGCGCTCGCCGATGCGCGCCGCCGCGGCCTCTCCGACACGTACGCGCGGCTCGACGCGCTCGTCGCCATCATGGCCTCGCTCGACGATACGTGCCTCTTGCATCGCGGCGGCATGGAAGCGCTCGACGTCGCGAAAGACGGCGCGCGGCGCGTGATCGAACACGGCGGAATGGCGCATGCAGCGGGACGCGCGGCGCTCGCGCGGCTCGACGCTGACCTGCTGGCGCTGAACGCATCGCCGGGCGGCGCGGCCGACCTGCTCGCCGCCACGCTCTTTCTCGACAGCCTCGGGCAATCGTCCTGAGACGCAACCAGAGGAACGAAGATGGAAAACATGCGATACGAATATCCCGCCAAACGGCCCGTCACGCGCCGCGCGCACGTCGGCGTGGTCGGATCGGGCGATCTCGAAGTGCTGCTCACGCCGTCGCAGACGGCCAACGCCGAAGTGGTGATCCGCACGAGCGTCGACGGATACGAGCACGTCTGGAAAAGCGTGCTCGACCGCTTTTTCCAGCGCTACGACGGCGCAGCGAAATTCGAGCTCAACGACTTCGGCGCGACGCCCGGCGTCGTGATGCTGCGCCTTTCGGAAGCCGCCGAAGCCAGCGACGCGCAGGAAAGCGGAGAGGCGCGATGAACGCACACGACACGTTTCTCGCGCGGCACAGCTTCATCGAAATGACGGCGCGCGAACGCGCCCGCGCCTTGCTCGATGCCGGCACGTACCGCGAACTGCTCGGCCCGTTCGACCGCCTCGAATCGCCGTGGCTCGGGATGCAGAACATCGTCTGCCAGTCCGACGACGGCGCGGTGATCGCACGCGGCGCGCTCGGCGGCGAGCCGGCCGTCATCGCGGCCATCGAGCCGGCGTTTCAGGGCGGCAGCATCGGCGAAGTCTCGGGAGCGAAGATCGCGGCCGCGCTTGAACTCGCGCTCGGCGAATTCGAAGCGGGCCGCGCGATTCGTCCGGTGATCCTCTTCGAAACCGGCGGCGTGCGCTTGCAGGAGGCGAACCTCGGCCTCGCGGCGATCGCGGAGATTCAGGCGGCTATCGTCGCGCTGCGGCGGCATGTGCCGGTGGTCGGCGTGATCGGCGGGATGGTCGGCTGCTTCGGCGGCATGTCGCTCGCTGCGGCCTTGTGCACGGAACTCGTGATGACGCGGCAGGCGCGGCTCGGCATGAACGGGCCGGAAGTGATCGAGCAGGAAGCGGGCATCGAGGAACTCGACGCCGGAGATCGCCGGCTCATCTGGTCGATGATCGGCGGCGAAGAGCGCGTGGCGGTCGGCCTCGCGGATACGCTCGTGGAAGACGATACGGCCGAGGTCCGCGACGCGGTGCTCGCGGCGTTCGCGCGGGGCGTGCCGGCGCGGCATCGCAGCGAGGACGTGGACGGGTTCATCGAACGCCTTGGGCGCGTCGATCCCGACGCGATCGATCCCGACACGCTGCGCGCGCTGTGGAACCACACTGGAGGATCGCAACGATGAGCACGATCAACGCCATGACTTCGCGCGGCGCGTGCTGGCTGGATGCGCTAACGGCGGCACCTGCCGACGCCGAAAGCGGCCCGGTCCGCGCGCGCGACGGCGAACTGGATGGCGCTGCGGCGCGCTTCATTGCCGTGGTGCCCGATCCGCACAACCGCTTCCCTCGCGCGACCGACAACGTGGTCGGGCTCGAACAAGGCTGGCTGCTCGCGCGCGCGGTGCGCGAGGTGATCGACGCCGACCGCGACGCCGACCGCGACGCCGAGTCCAGGCGGCCAATCGTCGCCATCGTCGATGTGAAGAGCCAGGCGTACGGACGGCGCGAGGAGTTGCTCGGCATCCATCTCGCGTGCGCCGCCGCGGTGGATGCCTACGCGAGCGCGCGGCTCGCCGGGCATCCGGTGATCGCGCTGATCGTCGGGCCGGCGATGTCGGGCGCGTATCTCGCGCACGGCTATCAGGCCAACCGGATCGTCGCTCTCGATGCGTCGGGCACGGCGGTGCACGCCATGGGCAAGGAAGCGGCGGCGCGCGTCACGCGGCGCAGCGTCGAGAGCCTCGATGCGCTCGGCGATACGGTCTTGCCGATGTCGTACAAGATGAGCGCCTACGCGAAGCTCGGACTGCTGCACGAACTGGTCGAAGGCGTGAACGCGGATGCGCCTTCGGAGGCGGATATCGAACGCGTCAAGGCGTCGCTGGCCGCGGCGGTTGTAGATGCGCGTGGCGGACCGCGCGATTTGTCGAACCGGCTGACGTCGGCGGACGCGAAGCGCACGCGGGCGGCGTCGGTGGAAGTGCGGCGGCGGATGCGCGAGCAATGGGAGCGGTGATGGCGACGAGTTGGGGCGTTTGGCGCGTTCTGACTGTTGAGCGCATTCGGTGTGTTCCGCGAGTGCGGCGCTTCGGCCTGCCGCGCCGCCCAACCATCGGATAGGAAGTTGACCGCGCGATGACCTCCCCGCCGCCCGAACCGCGCCCGCACGACTTGCTGGCCTTGTCCCCGGCTGCCCCGCCCGTTCCCGACGCTCCCTCGTGGGTCGAAGCATCGCTCGCGCGCGCGCCGTTCGTCGTCGTGCGACGCGCGCCGCGCGTCGGTGATGCCATCGCCGTCGGCATACGCGGAACGACGCGCAGCGAGCGATTCGGCACGTGGGTCGAGGCGCGTGACATCGAGTGCGTGCTCACGCCCGAAGCATTGCGGCTGCGCGAGCCCGCCGCATCGCGCAGAGACATGCCGGCCTTCGCGCTGTTGCGCGCCGTCGCGCCGATCTTCGACGCTGCCGGCCTCGCCTGGGGCCCCGCCGGAAGCACGGGCTTCGAACTGGCGAGCGGCCAGCCGACGGTCACGGCAAGCAGCGATCTCGACGTCATCGTGCGAGCGCCCGAGCCGCTCTCGCGCGCGGATGCATCGCGTCTCTTGGATGCGCTCTCGCACGAAGCGCGCTGCGGCGGCACGCGTATCGACGTGCAAATCGAAACCACCGACGCAGCGTTCTCACTCGCCGATTTCGCCCGGCAGAACGTCCGCGTGCTGCTCCGTCACGCGGACGGCCCGCGCCTCGCCGCCGATCCGTGGGCCGTGCCATGATCGCGTATCTCTTCCCCGGACAAGGCGCGCAGACGCCGGGCTTTTTGCATCGCATGGGCGGCGAGAAGCCGCATCCCGCTATCGCGCGAACGCTCGCGGAGGCGTCGGCCATTCTCGGTCAGGACGTTCTCTCGCTGGACGACGCGAACGCGCTCGCATCGACCGTCGCGGTGCAGATCGCGCTGACCGTGGCGGGCGTCGCAGCCACGCGGGCGCTCGCTGAAGAAGGCATCGAAGCGCACGCCGTCGCGGGGTTGTCCGTCGGCGCGTACGGCGCGGCCGTCGCCTGCGGCGCGATTGCTTTCGACGATGCATTGCGGCTCGTGCGCCTGCGCGCCACCCTGATGCAGGACGCGTATCCGCGCGGCTACGGCATGCTCGCGATACTCGGCCTGAACGAACGCGAGGTCGCGGGTGTGATCGAAAAGGTTCGCAAAGAAGCGCGCGCCGATGCCTACATCGCCAATCTGAATGCGCCGCGGCAAATCGTCGTATCGGGCTGCGATCAAGCGCTCGACGCCGTGCGCGAAGCCGCCCTCGCACGCGGCGCGCGCAAGGCGGAGCGGCTCGCGGTGAGCGTGCCGTCGCATTGCGTGTTGCTCGACGACGCGGCCGTGCGCCTCGCCGAAGCGGCCGACAAGGTGCGCTTCGTCGCGCCGCGGATCGCTTATGTGGGCAATCGCGGCGCGCGCGCCCTCGTGCGCGCCGATGCGATCCGCGAAGACCTCGCGACGAACCTGCGCTATCCGGTACGCTGGCACGATTCGACGATCGCGCTCGCCGAGCGCGGCGCTACCGTGTTCGTCGAAATGCCGCCCGGCCGCACGCTCACCCAGCTTCTCGCCGAAGCACTGCCCGATGCGCCGGGAATCGCGATGGATGCGTCGCCGGTGGCATCGATTGCGGCGCGCGTGCGCGCGGCATGCCGCCGCGCGGATGAATGAATCTGCGCGGTCCGTCGGCGTTTTGTCATCGAGCCGTCAGCAAAATAGGAATTTTCGGATAGCTTACGACGCGCTCGCCCGTGAGCATTGCGCTCCGTCCGTGAATCATCGCGGATCGACCACAACAACTCATAAGGCAGACCATGAAACACGTTCGCATTGCAATCGCAGCCTCCGCGGCATCCGCAGCCTTCGCGCTCGCTTCCTGTGGCAACGTCGCCAACCTGAGCCCGGACACGCTGCTGCAATCCGGCCAGATGGCCACGCAAGCGTTCACGCTCAGCGACGCCGACGTGCGCCAGCTCTCCGACAAGTCGTGCGCCGAGATGGATGCGCAGAACAAGATCGCGCCGGCGTCCAGCGCATACGCGCAGCGCCTGAACCGCATCTCGAAGCAGCTCGGCGACAACATCAACGGCGTGCCGGTGAACTACAAGGTGTACATCACGAAGGATGTCAATGCATGGGCGATGGCAAACGGCTGCGTGCGCGTCTATAGCGGCCTGATGGACATGATGAACGACGACGAAGTGCGCGGCGTGGTCGGCCATGAAATGGGCCACGTGGCGCTCGGCCACACGAAGAAGGCGATGCAGGTGGCCTATGCGACATCGGCGGCGCGCTCGGTGGCGTCGTCGGCGGGCGGCGTGGTCGGCAGCCTGTCGGCATCGCAGCTCGGCGATCTCTCGGAGAAGTTTGTCAACGCGCAGTTCTCGCAGTCGCAGGAAAGCGCCGCCGACGATTATTCGTTCGACATGCAGAAGAAGAAGGGCTACAGCCCGGCGGGGCTCGTCACCGCGTTCCAGAAGCTCGCGGCGCTGGATGGCGGGAAGTCGAACATGCTGAGTTCGCACCCGTCGTCGCCGTCGCGTGCGAAGCATATCGAGGAGAGGCTTGCGGCGAAGTGAGGTTGTTTTGAGTCGCGCGAGCGGGAACAGTTTTACTTGAGTCACCGAGTAAGCGCGCGGTGCCCTAGTCACGAGGTGCGCGTGACGATGGCACCGCACGAACCGGCTCAAAGCGATCCGCTGCAGCTAGAAACCTGCGCAATCGGAGAAGCTTGAAGGGAGCGATCCCGCGCGACGAGATGCCGCTCGGGCTGCGCACTGATCGCTGCCATTCTTGGGAGGTTGAACCGGCCAGGAATTCGGCTTCTGGTCCATCTGGGAACATAACCGCAAACTCAGTCGGGAAAGTGGCTTCAGCACCCGACCGTCTGGCCCTTGCAAGTACGGTTGCTGCACAGCGAGTTAATCTTTCAATTCCAAATACCAGATCACCGCGCCCGTTTTGCCACGCTCAGGCCCAGGCATAGGTTCTCCGGCCTTCACAGTCACGCGTCGATTGAGGTGGTGAGAGAACCATTCGCCGCTTCGCGGGCAAACCTCGCCCGGACGAGCAGTCAGCAAACGGCGATTGCGAACAACGGGTGGGGGCGGCGCGAAATAGTCCCGCTCTTCATGCGGGATGGTTCCGTCCGCGTACCGCGTATCCTTCCAGATCAAGCGCCAGCGAACGTCTTCCAGCGTGTCGGTGCCTTCGAACTGGTACTGGCTGGCGATATCCCCAGCAAGATAGTAATTAGGACAACGAACGCCTATCTTAGGATCAATGGACCAAGGTTCCCAAATGCCCGTCACAGGTATCTGACGACCGCTCCACACCTCGCCTGTAGTATCTTCGTTAGGCGGCGGGCATTTAGTGAGTTGGGCCGGGAAACGAATGGGAGGAACCGCATTGGATGGTAGATCATCGAAAAAGATACTTTCATACGTCCAACGCCTTACACTGCGGGCTTCTTTATTCGAACCTAAGTAGAGGACGGATCCTTTATCAATGGTCGTTAGAGCGACCGAAAGCAAACAACTACAGTCGTTTGCTTTTCCAAAAAGACCAACTGCATCCTCCGATTTGGCGCGATAGCCTAGTTTGTAAAACAGATCGCTAGGATCGGCAGCACCAAGTTCTTCGTATCTTCTACCCCATATGTATGCGTCGAAGTCAAGTGCGTCTACTAATGCCTTGAATGCCTCGCCTCTCCGGGCCGGGATCACTAGAAGCGGTTCGGCGTATTCCATGGGCTGTAGGAAGCGAAGAAACTGCAGGAGATCGTCGCTATAGTCGACCTTGACTTCCGGCAGCCTGATTTCTCGCTCAAACTCCCGCAGGAATTCGCGATATTGGCCAATAGCGCGCCGTAGCAGGGCCGCGCTCGTATACTTCTTCAGCAGGTAAAACGCGCGATCCCGTGCTTCGTCGTCGTTCTTCCCCGCAACGTATAGAAAGGCGGACATATAGAGACTCCTCAGTGTTGCGACTGTGCGCCGTCGGGACTCGGTAATGCGTGACCTAAAACCGCTGGCGCGCGGTTCGTGTAGCCCTGCGGCACGGTTTTCGGCAGGATTTGGTCCTTCTCCAGCCCGCGCACCGCCGCCCGGTCAGCGGGCGAAAAAATTACATCCGTCCAGTTGGTCGGCATCGCCATGAGATTCTTCACGTAGCTCTCCAAAACCTTGTTATAAGGATCGGCGAAGTCAATGACGTATTGCGTCTCGCCACCTTCGAGCCAACGCGCCAATATTTCGTCGTACTGGCTTGATACCATGCCGCTCCACACTCTTAGTCCGTTCCAGTCGGCCGGAATATTCTCCACACCCATTTCGACAAGCTCGGCGCGTGTAGGAATGTTATTCAACCTGATATACGCACCGTTATGGCTCCAGTCCATCTTGACAGCCCACTTCTCGCGCCATTCTCGCCCGTTCTTTGCCATACTAGGCAACCAACATTTGGCCCGCTTGGTACTTGGGCTGAGCGTTCCTTTAAGGGTGTAGCCACTAGAAGCAGTACGCTTCGTATTGTCGAGGACGCGCGCAAGGTCATATTTTCCCGGCTGGAGTGTCACCGCTTTAATCGGTACATCGTTGCTGAACGATTCAATAGGCTCGTAATTGCGGGCCCCCGTTTTTTTGTTCGTCCTGACGTGGACCCCGGCAGGATCCGATAAATCTGGCCACCCCTCGACATGTTGATAGTCAGCAATTGTCGCTGGCGGATGTACAGCCTTGCCCGCGTCGCGCGCCAGCGTCGAAAGCTGTCCCTCCGCTTCACGCGTCGTAACCTTGCCCGAGCCGACCGATATATCTGCCCAGGTGCCCTCGACCATATGCGCACGCACGCGG